>JAUVQD010000158.1 GCA_030598355.1 Actinomycetes bacterium | reverse complement strand
GTCATCGTTTTGGCGGTGGCCCTATGGGTCGGTTGGGATGTTTTTCTGACGGAGTCCGACCCAAAGAACGGTAAGACGACCGTTGTGAAAGTCGAGCAAGAACCAGTAAAGAAAAAAGAAGAGAAGGTCATTATCTCCCAGAGGACCTTCGTAATTCTCGGAGTCAGTGACGATGGAAGCTCGAAGAGCCTGACTGGAGCCGTACAAGTCGTCTTTGATCCAGCCCAGAACCGGATAGGTGGATTATTCCTCGACCCGGGTACGTTCGTGCTGATTCCTGGGCGTGGACTACAATCAATTGGCGATGGCTTCAATGAAGAACCAAAAGCGCTGGCGGGAGCTATCTCGTCGCTCATCGGGATCAAGTCGGAAGGATTTCTCGTCATTGATAGCGCCGAGTTTTCCAACCTTAATAGCAGCAAAGATATCGGGGGCGTATTCGAAGAGTACAGCGATGGTAATGTCCCGCGGGCGGAATCAAAAGTATTAGGCGAACAAATGTCGCTCATTCCCATGGAGCGGCGAGATCTATACGATGTACCGGTACGGCGACTCGAGATCGGTGAAAGCTCGTACTTTGAGCCGGTGAATGATGAGCTACGAAGGCTGGTCAAAGCCATTTGGGGGCGTGCGCCTAAATTCAGAGATGACGGACTGAGAGTGATCATCCTCAATGGTAACGGGACTCCTGGTATCGGGCGTAAAGCAGCCGATAGATTGACGGGTAAAAATTATCAGGTGATCGATGTCAAGAATGCTGATAGTTTTGATTACGCGACGACTAGGATTATCGCCTATAACCAAGAAGCGAGGAAAGCAGGGAAGAAACTTGCTAAAGACCTTCGGGCGGGGACAGTAGTCGATGATTCATTGGCGCAGGATGTCACGGATATCGTTATTCTATTAGGAAAGGACTTTAAGTGATCCAGGCACCTCCAGACGCCAAAGCCTTGGTTATGGCTGCCGCGGTAGCGGCAACTGCCAAGCAAGCCTCCGATTTGATCGTCCTCGAGGTTTTTCCGGTTCTAAGTATCACGGATTACTTTCTGATTTGCAGCGGCAAGAATGACAAGCAGACCAAGGCCATTGCTAATGAGATTCGCAAGACTGTCCGTGAGCTGGGCGGCAAGCCCTTGCGGGCTGCGGGCGAAGATCTAGGCGACTGGATACTGATCGACTACGGGGACTTCGTCATCCACATCTTCACGGAAGAAAAAAGGGAATACTATCAGCTAGAGCGCCTTTGGAGTGACGCCCCTCAGCTCGACGTCGTCGAGCGCGCGGAATAAGTAAGCCAGAAATGGGCTTATAAGCGATTGACGGAAGCTCGGCGTGAAAATATAATGACAGACTAGATTTCCGGGGCTATAGCTCAGCTGGGAGAGCGCTTGAATGGCATTCAAGAGGTCAAGGGTTCGAACCCCTTTAGCTCCACAAACCCGAATAATGCCTGCACAAGGGCATTATTCTCTCCTTGTTGGCATGCTACCGCATCCGGTGCGTATGCCATGTTGACTCTAGCTTCAAATCCTTAGAGTTCATTTTTAGAGTGTCAACGAAAGCGGGTCAACTCCAACTCGGTTATGGAACTTATTTCTACTTCCTTGCGTCATAATGGTGATGGGAGTGAAAAAAAATGGGACCAAATAGGGACTTGTCGTGTCGAGTAATCATTTTGGCCCTCGTTGGCCTGGGATTAGCCCTGTTCGGATGCACAAGCGAAGAGATTCAAATAGCCCCGATCATCAAAGAAGATGGACCGGGCGAGACAATCCAAGTCACGGCACCAACGAGCGGCAGTGTCGATTCAACTGAGATACCAGCCCCAGTAGTCGAAGGCGGTAATCAATTCGCGCTAGAACTCTACTCAAAATACGCCGCGGCCGACAAGGAAAACTTGTTCTTTTCTCCCTACAGTATTTCCGCCGCGTTAACTATGACGTACGAAGGAGCCAGGGGTAGGACTGCCGAAGAGATGCGTCAGACTCTGCGCTTGCCCGACGATAAGACGCAGGTTCGGACGGCTTTTACCCGCCTCTACGACCAGATAAACCAGCGGGGAACGCCGTATGAACTGTCCACCGCCAATGCTCTGTGGGCGCAAAATAACTACCATTTTCTCCGGAGTTATTTCAATATCGTCACCGAACAATATCGGGGAACAATCGCCAATCTCGATTTCATGGGGAATCCAGAAGGCTCCCGCCAAGCTATCAACCAATGGGTCGCGGATCAAACGAATCAAGCAATTGAAGAGCTGATTGAAGAAGGCAAAATTCTCCCCGATATCCGATTGGTGATAACGAACGCGATCTACCTCAAGGCCGACTGGGACAAACAGTTCGAGACTGATAAAACCCAAAGCGCGCCTTTCAAGCTGGCATCAGGAAAAGAAAGAACCGTCAAAATGATGAACCAGACAGGTTACTTCAATTATCGGGAAACACCTGAATCGCAGATTCTGGAGATGGATTATGTCGGAAACGATCTGTCTATGCTCTTTATTTTGCCTAGGAATAAGAGTTTAACGGCGCTGGAAAACGTGTTCGATCAGGCAAAACTAGCAGAGTGGAAAACCGACATGAAGCTTCAAAACATGCATATATCTATTCCAAAATTCAGATTCTCTGACACATACGACCTTTCGGAAGACTTGCAATCCATGGGAATGTCGACTGCCTTCAATGAGTCCGCTGATTTTTCAGGGATGACCGGCGGAAAAGAATTAGCCATCGCCTGGGTCATACATCAAGCTGACGTTGAAGTGGCCGAATACGGGACGGAAGCCGCCGCCTCTACCGCTGTAGCAATGAGGTTGAGCATGCCCGATAGTTTTGTTGCTGACCATCCATTTATCTTTTTAATCCAACATAAAGCCTCGGACAGCATATTGTTCATGGGCCGAGTCAACGATCCGACAAAAGAATGAGGAAGGTTCGAAGATCATCCCCTAAGCTCCACAAATCCCGGTGAGCGTTTAACTCTGTTCCATATCGGATACATTCAACAAACAGGCAACCAAATGAATGTTGGCTTGGCTCGCAAGAACACGGCACCGCCCGAGTAATCGGTTGCACTTTAGACGGACCCACGCCAAGAGGATGACTATGATGAATGACCCAAATCTTCCCATTCCAGAAACCGGCTTTTTGGTCACACATTTTTTGACCGTAAAAGACCAAGAAGAATCCAAGGCCTTCTACGTTGATATCCTAGGAGGACACGTCGTTCGCTCTGAGAACCCCGCGATCGTCAAGCTTGCAAATACCTGGGTTATCCTTAATGCCGGTGGAGGACCGACGCCAGACAAGCCGCAGGTCTTTCTAGAAGCCCCAACCACACCAAATAAAGTGAGCAGCTTTCTGAATCTAAGAGTCGCCGACATCAACGCTTCCTACAAAGAATGGCGGGCCAAAGGAGCACATTTTTTGACGGAACCGCTCGACAACCATGGTCTGGAGATCAGATGCTACATGCGCGATCCGGACGGGTATCTCATAGAGGTGGGACAGGCCACTCAAGAAATGGTCGACTTACTTAAAGAGCGCGCCAGCTAGACGACCGGCTTTGCGGTGATGCTACTAAAACTAGCGATTTCAAATTCCGATCAGAAAAGTTTGAAGATCATCCCCTAAGCTCCACCTATTTAGAACAACACCCTATCAGCAAAATAAAGCTAAGGTTACCTGAGGCAACTCGCTATTTTTAGTCTGAAATCGATCAAGAGCGCATATGAAAAGCAAGTGGTTATTACTGATTGCAATTGGGCTGATCATCTTATCCGGCTGCAACAGCGCCGCGAAGACCAAGGGCCAACCAGCTCTCCACTAGACAAGAATAGAGCTGCTAAGTTCTCTCATCCGCACTAGTACCCCGTCTGCCGCCAAGCGCCTCGTGGCAATTGCCAGACCAAAACTAGAGTAAGAGTGGACACGCAGCTTAATGAGCGCTTGACGCACGCAATCAAGGTTCGTATGGTGAAGCGATGATCGACAAAACAAACGAATGGCCGGGGTTTTCAGTCTGTCCGGTCTGTCGAAATGTTATCAAGTCACGTATATTCCAGGTCGACGACCGGATCGTGCAAACAAAGGATTGTCCCGAGCACGGTCGTTTCGAAGAGCCGGTCTACTCAAACGCTTCCGACTATATGGCCGCGACGCGGTCCATTCGACCCGGGAATACCTCGGTCCCTCGACTCGGTCAAGT
>JAUVQD010000206.1 GCA_030598355.1 Actinomycetes bacterium | reverse complement strand
ATGACGCTCAGTTTGGTGGCGGGTTTCTTTACCGACGATGATTTCGCTTGCCAGCGCCATATCGGTTAACCTTGAGGCGATGTTCACCGTGTCTCCTGCGAGATTGACTTTACCTTTTTCAAATTCAATTTCTCCCGTTACAACCAAGCCGGTATTGATTCCAGTGTGCATTGAGAGCGGGCGGTTTACTATCGGTTGAAATTCAAGATGTAAGTTTTCGACAAAAGAGTTTATTTCCATTGCAGCCATTATGGCCCTAACGGGATCGTCCTCATGTGCTATAGGAAATCCAAAAATGATCATGACCGCGTCTCCGATCGATTTAATGACTTCCCCAGAATGCTTAACCACGATCTCCGTTATTCCATCAAATATTCTTTTCATTATCTCCATAACATCTTCAGGATCGACCTTTTCTGATAGGGCTGTATATCCGGAGAGATCGGAGAAGGCAATGGTTACCTGTCTTCGCTCTTTTTCTATTCGAGTCGAAGTCATATGAGGGCTATGATCGCTCGACTTGATATTTCTTAGTCGATGACCGCATTCACCGCAATATTCATCCCTTGATATATTCTCGAGACCACACTCAGGACAA
This sequence comes from Actinomycetes bacterium, assembly GCA_030598355.1. GTDB lineage: Bacteria > Actinomycetota > Aquicultoria > CAJVYJ01 > JAUVQD01 > JAUVQD01. The sequence continues at coordinate 2,853 of JAUVQD010000206.1, read as the reverse complement.
ATAGGGTTGAGATGGACTCCGCACTCACCGCAGAATTTTCGTGAGTCCAAATTCTCTGAGCCACATGTAGAGCATTTCAATTTTATCACCAGCCAAAAAGAGATGGTTGATTAATATAATAAACGAGAACCAAAGTTAAATATTTAGAAGCACTCTAGTAGTTCGCTAACCGCTTGATTATATAGGAAGTAGTAATATTGAGTCAATGAGCTGGTGAAATGGTTCACCAGGTCTAGAAGAAAAACAGCGGCTCCTCCGCAGCGATAATCCATCACTAAATAAGCCATAATTAAAACGATGAATATTCTTCAGTCTTTAAACCGCTGCTTGATATACTCCTGCGTTTGGCTTGCACTAAGTTCCGAGGTTGATGGTCCGGTGCGAATGTAGAATCGCTCAACCTGGCCGTCCTCAAAAAAACAGGTGAATGCCCTTCGTGACATTTTACAACCATTACACGGCGATCATCATGATCATCAAAACGGCGACTGATTTCATCTGCAAAAGCAACACTAAGCTCGAGGGGATAGAAATTGTCCAGATAGATGATCCTAAAAAGCTGCGTAATGGCAAACCCAAGTTAAACAAGAGCAAGGTGACACCGTAGCTGTCATAAGAAATAAAAGAAGAAATTCATAATAGCTGGAAATGTCATATCCAGAAATTAGCTATCTCTGCATCTTTTAAGACCGTCGGCTTCGTAGTGCCCTTATTTACATGCGTCATATCTCCGTCAGTACCAATGTCCCAAAGTGCACCGCGCAAATATACATGCAAGCCTTGTCTGCCACCGTGGCTAGCCATTCGCCCGGCCAATGCATACTTCAGCCAGGCCGCTCCCTCAGTGATACTGCCAACATCTTTTTGATCAACACCTTTCGGCCCCGGCCCTGGCGTATAGCCTGGCCATTTTTGGCCAAAAAACCCGGCTGGCTTAACGAGGCACGGAGAGGCGATTATCTCGCATTCTTTCCGGCACAGCACTTCATACGTTTTCGGCCACCAAGAATCTGAGCATATCAGGACCCCGAGCTTGCCGGCGGGCGTGCCAAAGACGGGCAGCTCATTCTCAGGAGCCGCCGCCGTGTAACCCGCTTCTTTCTTAGTCGGATTGCACTTGCGCACTATGTCTGGATAAGGCAATCCGTCAGGCCCGTATACGACAGATACGTTATTGAGTTTACGCTTTCCCGGTACTAACCTGCCGTTCTCGATCTTTGGCGATGGCAGAATAATCGAACCTGCTACGATCGTGCATTCATACTTCTTCGCAAGGGACGAGAACGTCTCATCGTATGTTTTAGCCATGGATTTGGCCTTGATGTGAAAAGCGCTCGCTGTCAGCCTATTTTCCCACCCTTTTGGCCCATCTTTATTTATAATACCTCTAAGCCAATGACCGCCTATGAGGACAGCCCACCAATGGTTGAGGAGGAGGTGCAACAAGGCCTTTTTCTTTGTTTCAGCTGCATAGAGCCGACGCTTTTCATTGCTCGCAACCAACCATGTACCAATGTATTCCGGCAGGACCGCTATTGTTTTCCCATTTATCCATTCTCTATCATGCGCCGTCTTGAAATACTGCTCGACCATTGCCGCGAAGTTTTCCGCCGAAGCAAAATCCCGCGGCGCTACGCGTGGCTGAATGCCGAGCAAGTTGCCCAAATCTGTATTTTTTCCGTGTTCAAAAATTTCATCGCACATCATTTACACCAAATCAAACTAAGAACCCCATGTAGGGGAGACTTAAAACGCAACCATAATGAGTGATTCTCAATTGAATACTTAAGAAAATATCCAATACTCGATAGTTGAATTTAGAGCAACGAATACTGTCACCAATAATTATTTTTGAAACCAAAACGACTAAACATTTTTTTGCGGAACAGGTACCTTTGTCGGCTTCTTAGCAGTTTCCTTTATGTAATCCCTAACCGGTTCGCCATTTGGGCCCCGTTCGATGGTTCCCTCACTGTTTAATATTATGAAATTCGAGTGTGTGTCGCGATCTTTATCTTTATTAAGATCAAGGACCGGCTCAGCCCAATCACCGCTGTTTAAGTAAAAAGCTTTTCTGCCTGTTTCATGTGTGAGCCATTCTTCTTTAGTAGAGGGTACATGCGTATGGCCAAATATTATGGCTGCTATGTCTTTATCTGTCTTGGGATTATATTTATGGGCGTGTTCTTCGAACATTTTTTGAGCTGAGTTTCTCCAATGAGCTGGTGTAATCTCTTTCGTCAGCCATTTCGCAATACGTTTCCGAATAGCCGATTTTATCTGAGGGGAAATTGTATTATCTTTTATACCTAGCTCTTGTACTTGTATACCATCGGCGTCCCTTCTTTGTGCCATCCTCATTGTTTTTATAGTCATAGACCCCGCATCGATTTTGATCTTTTGTGTCGGGCGAAGGATCGCCCCGATAAAATTTACAATATTCTTAAAAAAGTTAAGAAAGATCGACAATCTGCTTGATCCTGCTGCTATCGATTTGGCAGCATTATATATATAGACACTTGCGGCTGGATCAAAATAGTGACCATGCTCAAAATATATATATCTGGGCTTAGTATTAGGATCTTTTGTTTTACCTAGCTCTACATAGGTGTGCATATTATGAGGATAAATCAAATGCAGATTTTCCAGACCTTCGACTTCGTCAAAACCCTTTATTCTAAGACCCCACATCCCAATGTCGTGATTACCGATAAAGTAGTAACAGTTTCTTCCTTTAGCAAATTTTAATAGTTTACGTATGACGTCCTCGTGTTTGGGAATGATGGTATCTCCCTTTGGAGGTGCATCGAAAAGATCGCCGTTAATTACAAAAGTCTTCGTAAATGGTTCGAT
>JAUVQD010000071.1 GCA_030598355.1 Actinomycetes bacterium | reverse complement strand
TTATAACCCGATGGAGGATAATTTAAATGGATATTTTTACTCGCTTTTCACTTAAAAGCCCAGCCGTCATCGTTATCGCCATTCTTCTGTTGTTTGCCGGGGGCGTCTATTCGGCACAGCAACTGCCGCTTGAGACAATGCCCGATATCGATATTCCGATAGTCACTATTATTACTATCTACCCCGGTGCCGGACCATCAGAGGTACTGGAGGAGATTACAAAGCCGCTTGAAAAAGCGACCGCTAATACTGATGGAGTCAAAGTTCAAAATTCCACCTCGTCTGATAACATTTCCGTCATAGTAATGGAGTTTGACTTCGGTGATGACATCGATAAGGCAAAACGGTCGATCGAGGATGCTGTCGGTGCCATTGACCTACCGGAAGCAGCTCAGGCCCCCAAGGTCGGCCGCATCTCTTTTGACTCCCAACCGATCATGCGTTTGGCAGTTGCGGGCGACAAGGATAAATCTGACGAAACACTATTGTTTGTGAAAGAAGATGTTGTTCCCGGCCTTCAGGGTGTAGAGGGGGTCGGCGATGTCAGGTTAGCCGCTGATGAAAATGAGTCCGTCAAGGTAGAATTATTACCCGACAAGCTGCAAGAGAATAATCTTTCTGCTCAGCAAGTAACACAATTCTTAGTTGCGTCAAACATAGCCTTCCCTGCTGGCGAGTTAACTCTTAAGGGCCGAACCTTGCCGGTCACGGTGGGCAAGAAACTTGATTCCTTGAAATCGCTGAAAGATCTACCGCTCTTGAGTACCGGGTCCGCGGCCGGCGCTGGACAAGCCGCGCAAGGTCAGCAGTTTGGCGGTTCAGCAGGCCAAGGAGCTGGGGCCGCGACTGGCGGACAAACCCCGCCCGGTATCAAAATAGTCAAGCTCGGCGAAATAGCCGATATTTCTCGGGGCTCAGAAAAAGCCACAGTCATCAGTCGACTCAATGATAAGCCGGCCTTTGGTGTCAGCGTTATCAAAGAACCTGACGCCAATACGGTCGACGTCGCGGATGATATCAATAAAAAACTTGATTCGTTTCGGAAATCAGGCCCGAGCGGAATCAAAATAAGGGTAGTTGAAGATCAGTCAGAAATGGTTCGAGAATCCATTAATGGTCTTTTAAGAGAGGGTCTCATCGGGGCTGTCTTGGCCATGCTGGTAATCCTGATTTTCCTTGGCAACTGGCGATCGACGGTAATTGCGGTCGTATCTATCCCTCTTTCAGTTGTTATAGCTCTGATCGCGCTTCGGCAGTTGGGAATCACCCTAAACATCATGAGTCTGGCGGGCCTCGCGGTCGCGGTCGGGCGAATAGTCGATGACAGCATCGTCGTCATAGAAAACATTTTTCGGCACAAACAAAAGGGCGATCTCTCTGGCGGGGAGCTCGTAATCCGCGGAACTAGCGAAGTTTCGTCGGCGATTACATCCTCTACGCTAACGGTGGTCGGGGCGTTTGTGCCACTTGCCCTGGTCAGTGGATTTATCGGCCAGGTCTTCACACCGTTTGCAATAGCTGTTGTAACTTCAATTCTGGCTTCTCTTCTTGTGGCTTTGACAGTTGTTCCGTTGATGGCCAAATATCTTATTGCCGGAAAACATGGCACTGGGGGCCCGGAGATTATGGGGCTGTCCCTTTACTACAGAAGCGCATTACGCTGGTCCTTGGACCACAAGGCTATCGTCCTGATTGTGGCGTTTACCTTCTTTGGGGCAAGCCTTGGCCTAACCCGTTTGATCGGGTCTAATTTTTTACCAACCGACGAGCTGAAGCAGCTAAATATAAAGATTGACCTACCACCTGGTACAGCCTTTGATGCTTTGGATGATAAGGCCCTTGAGGTCGAATCGATAGTAAAAGGTAAGCAAATCAAAAGCCGTTTGACCACAATCGGGAATGCCATCGGAGAACTTGGTTTTGCGGGATCTGCCGGCTCACCAAACCAAGCCCGAATCTTTGTAGAGCTAAAAGATGACACCGACGTGAAAAAGTATGCCAAGAAACTACGTGGCCAGGTAGAAAAAGCAGCCACGGGCGCTGAGATAACAGTATCTGAGGTCGACTCCATGGGCGGGATGACCTCCCAAACCGAAGTAATAGTAACCGGAAACAACTTAAGCGACTTAAGAAAAGCCGCCAGTCAAGTAAAGCGCAAGATGGAAAAAATCGACGGTTTGGCTAATGTCGAAGATAACCTAGAGGCAGTGAAAGATGGTATCACAATCGATGTCGACTCGGAAAAAGCCGTTCAGGTCGGGTTGACCAGCGCGCAAATCGGAAGCTGGCTACGAGAAATCCTAGTTGGAAAAGATGTCACCAGAATGACGATCAAAGATGAAGGGGTCGATGTGTCGCTGGGACTTAAGACCTCTAAATTCAAAAAAGTCGCCGAATTGGAAGAACTAATTGTGCCAACACCGCTTGGCATTCCGGTAAAACTCGGAGACGTAGCGACCGTGCGCGAGAAACCGACACCGGTAACAATCACCCAGCGTGACGAGAAGCAATTCGCATCGGTTAAGGCGGAAGTTACGACATCGGATAGCGGCCGTGTCTCCAGCGATCTACAAGAAGCATTAGATGAACTGTCTCTGCCAAAAGGCGTAAAGACAAAGCTCTCAGGCGTCAGTGAGATGATGCAAGAAGGTTTTAGTCAGTTAGCCATGGCAATGGTGGTGGCAGTCGGTGTTGTATATTTAGTCATGGTGCTGGCGTTTGGCGAAGCTCGGGCGCCGCTGGCGATTCTATTCTCACTCCCCTTCGCGGCAACCGGAGCTTTGATCGGCCTCTACCTAAGTGGCCAGCAGATCAGTATTTCATCGATGATCGGCGGGTTGATGCTCATTGGAATTGTCGTCACAAACGCTATCGTCTTGATAGAGTTGGTCCAGCAAAAGCGAAAGGCCGGTGTACCAACGCGAGAGGCCTTGCTCGATGGCGGTACAACCAGGTTGAGACCGATTTTGATGACAGCGGTTTCAACAATATTCGCGTTGCTCCCATTAGGGCTTGGCCTGTCTTCAGGAACCTTGATATCTCAGAGTCTGGCAGTAACTGTTATTGGCGGTCTGACAACGTCAACGGTGCTCACGCTAATTATCGCGCCGGTTATCTTCGAGATCTTAGCTAATATCGGAGCGAAGAAGCTTACCGTCGTCCCGAATAATCCGGAGTAAAGACGGCTCTGAACAGAAAAACTTAGTTTTCGGCTGCGCGTTTTGCTTTGTTGTATTTTACGCGTGCTTCCGAAACAAACTGATCTTTCTTTAGAATTCGTTGGTAGAGAGAAATCGCCTTATTCAGGTTCTTCTTGGTCTTATTGATTTTCCAAAGATCATACTCAACATCAGCCAACCCCAGAAGCGTATATTCATCGATGGGATTAATATCTAGCGCCCGATTGAAGGCTTTCTTTGCCTCAGTTAAGAGCCTGGCTGAATGCTGTTCTTCGCCTATTTCAATCATGATCTGTCCGGTAATAAATGGATAATAAGCCTCCCCCGGGTGGAGTGTCTCCGCCTCGATCAGAGACATGTACGCAGCGGATGTCTGATTAGCACTCGCTTCTGACATCGCGTTACGGAGCCGCATGTCGGCTATGATGGTTTTAGCGGCCGGTGTCGCTATGAGCAACCACATAGAGACAATCAAAATAAGGGGTAGAATTAATAAATACTTTGCTTTGGATTGACTCAACAAATTGGTCCCCGCTTCAACGCTTTGGTCAACACCCACGGCCGATCCGGCCATAATCCAAAAGACCGGTGAAACCGCGATAGTCGAAAAATGAAACTGAAGCGCAACCAAATAACCGATCATGTCGGCGGCCAGACCGATCTTATATGCATCATCTGCTCCGCGCCGTTTTGTGCCAATCGCTTTTTTTAATATCAGAAAAATGAGCAGCGCAAGAATCATAGTTGACGGAAGCCCCGTCGAAAAAGCAGTATGCAGAAAAAAATTGTGAGCATTATCAATAATTGTTTTTCTTGTTACTTGGTCTTCAAACCGTTCGTTTGTATGCTCATGAAATGTGTATTGGAAAGTCTCAGGCCCCGAAGCTGTGCCTCTCTCAAATTCAATATATAGGAAAGAGTAGACCACCGAAATCAATAAGCCAACGACAAGCACCAGCGAGAGTGTGATTTTTTTCCAAGGTAAGGCACGACCTTTTCGTCGTTCTTGAGAACGTCGAATCAAAATGAACAAGCCGGCGACCAACAACGCCAACCAGGCACCACGAGATCTAGTTAAGACTGACGCAAATACCCCTAAGAAAAGAATGATCCACACAAAAACCTTCGACTTTTCACTACTGGGCAATAATAGCGGTGACGCGACAAACGGCAGGGTTAAAGCCATAAAAGCACCGAGCGTTGCCGCATTTCCCGTAAAGGACCGAGCCCGGCTCGATACCAGCCCTGGATCCCATCTAATGAAATCGAACCCGAAACCTTGAAGCACCGCATAGAGGGAGACAACGACGGTAATACTGGCTATCCTCCAACAAAGATGTTTGTGATCTTCTTTTGAACTTGATCAGTTTTTGTCGAGTTTTTGTAATTTATAAGAAGCGATCGCCTCTTTTAACCGCTCACCGAGATCACTAAGATTCTGGGCGGCGTTTTCAGTTTGCCTAGTTGAGGCAAGCGTTTGAGTCGTTGATTGATTAATGTCATTCATTGCGGAGGTGATTTGGTCCATGCCTGAGGCTTGCTGCTCGGCTGAAGCGACGATTCGTGTACTGGCGTCAGCTGATTCAGCTATTTTCTCAGACATGGATCTTATGGCATCGCCGGATTTGTTGGCCAGCGTAACCCCGGAATCAACCCCCCCGATGCCTTCTTCGGTAACTTTAACCACGGTATCGGTGGCTTTTTTAATTTTGTCAAGTATGTCCCTTACTTGAGATGTAGCTTTCTGTGATTGCTCGGCCAAGCATTTTACTTCGGTCGCAACTACGGCAAAGCCTTTGCCTGACTCGCCGGCCCTGGCCGCCTCGATGGAGGCGTTAAGGGCCAAAAGGTTAGACTGCTCAGCGATATCGTTGACGCTGGCGATGATATCACCTATCTCCTGGGTCTGCTCGGAGAGAACCCCGATGTTTTCATTTATCTGTTCCACTTGATTCTTTATCCTGCTCATACCGATTATTGTTTCATCAACCGAATCGATGCCGTTTTTTGACAGCTCGGCCGATTTTTGCGACGAGTTGGCCACCGTTTGGGCGCTTTTGGCTGTATGCTTGGTAGTCTGCCGGACCTCATCGATGGTCACTGTCGTTTGGTTAATTGCGGCTGCTTGTTCAGACGCGCCAGAGTTGTGCTGCGCGGTGGCGGTTAAAATCTCAGAGGAAGCTGAAGCTAGAGCGTTGGTCGCTTGGCTAATATTATTCGCCATCAGATTTAACGACTCCACCATCTTATTTAAATTGTGGCCCAGAGCCGAAAGATCATCATTCTTTCCGTTTAAAGATAGACGAGCGGTTAAGTCACCGCTGGAAACATTCTCCACAAACTGCTTGTACTGTCCGACTGTTGTCTTAAGGTAATTTTGCGAGTCTTTTTCGGAATCAACCATGTGCTTTAAGTTGCTCGTCATTTTGTTAAAGCCTTTTGTCAGAACGCCTAGCTCATCTCCTCCGTGATTGTCAATGACCACATCAAGATCGCCTCCGGCAACTCTGTCGGTCGCTTCAACCAAATTAGCGATAGGTCTCGTTAGAATGCGCGCCATAAGCGCGGACGAGCCGATGATAAAGACAAATATGATAATGAGAATAACCGGTAACAGGGTGAAAGAATCACCAAACTGATCCTGCTCGCTTTGCGGTACAGATAGAAAAATACGCCAATTGTTTTGATTAAATTCGCCCAGATCCAGTGATTCAGAGCTGACATAGTAACCTGTCCCGCGATCATTGTAGACAGCAGCTTCGCCTGATAATTTTGATTTGTTTGGACCGTTCCCGTCTTCAAGAGCGCGGACGGTTCTAACGGCCGCGGCTGATCCCTTTGTTTTTAGTTCTTCAGTCCCGTGGTTAACCGCTGTTTTCGCCGATACTAATAGCTTGCCGTTCTCATCGATGATAACGGCGTTTTCACCAGTTCGTTTAGCACTTTTCTTCAATAAGCTTTGGATCTGGTCAAGACTGCGCTCCAAGTGAAGGAAGGCTAGTTTTTCGCCGTTTTCTCCGGTAATGAGCGTAGTAGTTGCAAAAACCCATTTGCCGGTGTCGGGGGAGATATAAGGCTGGCTTTGAAAAACTTCACCGGGCTCAAGAGCAAAACTGGGCTTGAAGAACGGGTTCTGCTTTTCGTCTTCCGCAAGATCATGCTCAAGTTCACCGCTGACCAAACGGGTGTTTTCTATACCGTTTATGCCAATATAACAAAATTCCTCAATACCGATATCGGTTGCATCATCCATATAATTTATGATCCGTTGTTGTTCTTGTCGCCAAGTTTCTTTGTTTTCCAGATCGGTATAAAAATTTAACCAAGCAGGGCTGCTGGCTATGGTCAACAAGGTTACTCGCGTCTCTCTAAAATAATCTTGCAACTCTTCTTGTATTTTCAACGTGCGCTCATGAACTTGATAACTGACACTTTCGTCTATCGCGCGGCGACTGGCTGAATAGCTGTAGAAACCAATCACAATAAGAGGAATTATTCCAACCACAATGGCGAATGAAGCAAACTTAATGCGAAGACTTTGACGATCCCAGAGACCCCGGGTATGTTCTTTTATAGGCATATTTCCTCCAATAAGTGGACTATGACAGTACAAACAAATGAACTTATGAGTGTAGCTACCATTGGATCGGTAAGTTGCTTAAAAGACTTGAACGCTATTTCACAATCAGCAAACGACTGCAGCACTGGGGCACGTTTATCATTGAACTTGAAATCACCCGATAATTAATGATTCATAAGAACTTGCCAGCCCGATTAATTGAACCTATGATTTAACTATCGCGTAAGTTTGGAGAGATT
>JAUVQD010000115.1 GCA_030598355.1 Actinomycetes bacterium | reverse complement strand
GATCAATGTTTATTTTGAGAAGAAAACTGATTCGTCTCTTTATAGTTGTCGCTCTGGTGAGTTTTGCGTTTCTTGGCAGCGCGAGCGCTCTTTCCATAGACAGGCGCGCTGTCATCATTATTATCGACAGAGTCACTTGGGCTGAGCTGGCAGCGGCTCAACCATCAAACTTAAGTCAGCTGGCCAAAGAAGGCGCCTCTGGTTTGCTTATCAATCGTACTGCCGGCCCGAGGACCACCAGCGTCCGTTCATACGCGACAATTTCAGCAGGTACGCGCGCTGATGCCGGCGCGGATTCCGGTCTGGGGCTCAATCCAAGTCGTTTTAAAGAGCTAGGTGAGCTCAACAAAAAAACCGGCTACCGGGCACAGGTAGGCTTGTTGGCAACGGCCTTGCGGAAAAGCGGGATTGATGTCGCTGTCATCGGGAACGCGGACTACAGAGACAAAGATGGGAGATATATTTTAGGGCGTGAGGTCGAATTGTTCGGCGTGGACAAAGATGGGCGTCTACCGTCCGGAAGAAAGAGTCTAATATATAAAGCGCCAGGTAATAGCGGTATATCTACAGACTATCAGGAGACGAAAGCGTCGTTTAGTCGTCTTTCCACGCCCGCAAGCTTAGTTGTTGTAGAGACCGGCGATACCAGACGGGCAGATATGACCTCAACCAAATCGGAAGAAAAAATTGTTCCTAAGATGGAAGCAATTGCAAGGGCCGACAAATTTATCGGTTGGGTGGCGAAAGACCTAGATTTTAAAAGAGATATGTTAGTTGTTTTATCACCGTCTATGCCACGTGAGTCAGACGGGCTCTCACCGATAATAATGGCCGGCCCCGATCTGCGGCCAGGTCTTCTGACATCACCTTCTACGCGCCGCCCGGCTCTTGTGGTTAGCTTAGATGTCGCTCCGACAGTGGCAAATGTATTCGGAGTGGACTTGGGAAGCCAAAACTCCGGGCGTCTAATAAGAACGGTTGCCGGCACAACATCTTTTCAGTATATGGCTCAACAGGCCCACGACTATCTCTTGAGTGAAGAATTGTCTGTGCCGATTACGATCGGTTACAGTGTGGCCGAAGCGCTCTTGCTTGTAGCCGGTTTCCTGGGATTAATCTTCATAAAGGAAAGACTGAAAAGCGTTTACGAATGGTTACGCTTGATTATTCTTTTTGTTCTTGCTATGCCGTTAGGGGTTTTTGTAACACCGCTCCTCCCAATAGCCTACGCAAATGGAGCCACCTATATTGGCCTCGTTCTACTTATTTCGGCAGTCTTTACTTTTTCGGCTTGGCGAATGAGTGAAAAAACGCGCTCTCCAATAATATTCTTAACGGGCTCGACAACTCTTTTTCTTTTGGTGAATCTCCTCATTGGCGCCCCTGGTGACGGCAAATCCGCTTTTGGTTATACAGCTATTAATGCCAGCCGCTTTTACGGTATAGGTAATCACTATCTGTCATTTCTTATGCCGGCTGTTCTAGTTTTGGCGCTCCTTTGGGCAGAGAAGTCTGAGCGTGATTTTGTGACTCTGGCCCGGCCGCTCGCGATCATCTTGGGGGCCATTGTTTTTGTTGTAGGTTTTGGCGGGCTTGGCGCCAACACCGGCGGAATAATCATGATGGCGCCCGCTTTTACGTTGGTATATTTTTCGCTGGTAACGCAAGTTAAGCCTCGTCATTTTGGTATAGCTGCGCTGGCCACATTTGCCGCTGTCTTAATGTTAGCGGCCGCGGATGCCTTTTTCCCCAGTGAACCTACCCACTTAGGAATAGTTACCCGGCAAGCGGCTACAGGCGCGATCCCGGCTTTTATCGCCGTTATTAAGCGGAAAGTCATGCTCAATATTGGCGTTTTCAACTATAGCTATTGGTCTTATCTTGGACTCGCGGCCTTTACTGCTTTAGTGGTTTGGCAGTTTTTTTGGAAGCGACAAGGCGGGGATTGGGTACTTAAGAGACACCCTGGCGTAGCTATTGCTTTGTTTGCCGGGACTATCGCTGGACTAGTAGGCGCTTTGGCAAATGATTCCGGGATTGCCATTATGGCCATGCTTCTTGGGTATCTTTTAACCATCGTTCTGTATTTAGAAATATGCGATAGCTTCACTAGGGAATAATAGTATATTCAGTTAAGATAGAGCCAAATTTGAAGGCTTAAAGGTGATGGATTCTGTTTTTATCAACGCTTATAGTCTCGATCGTTTTAACGATACTCTTTTATAGCCCTGTTTTGCGCTTGTTGAGCGGAGCCAACTGTACTAAGCCAAACTATCGCAAACGCTATGTTGTCAACGGTTTTGGGATTCTTTTACCGATGGTGATGTTGTGGTCCTCGGCTGTTTACGGCATTCAAGTTTTTGCTAGAACCGGTTCCGGCTTAAGCTCACTCGGGCTTCCGTTGCTTTTGGCAACAACTATGACTATGAGTTTTGTAGGTTTTGTGGACGACCTCTTAGGGACACGGCTCATCGGCGGTTTTCGGGGACACTTTTCACAATTGCGTTTCGGGATAATAACCACCGGGACGCTCAAGGCAATGGTGGGTTTTGCGCTTTCAGTTACAATTGCCGCTTTTGTTTCAAATAACATTATTGACTACCTGATAAACTCCGGGGTCTTGTTGTTGACGATCAACGCCGTTAATCTTTTTGACTTGAGACCGGGTCGCGCGATCAAGGTATTCACAATTAGCGCGATCGCGACTTTTCTGGCCAGCTTGACCTCTACTTTCTGGGCCTATTGGGGTTTAATTATTCCGCCGGTAGCAGGTCTTCTGTGGGGAGATATCAAGGAGCAATCGATGATGGGCGATGTCGGATCAAACGCTTTAGGGGCTATTCTTGGGTTAACTTTTGTGATTAACTTACCTCAGGCCGCAAATCTAATTATTTTAGGTTTTCTGGTGGTTTTGCACGTAGTTTCGGAAAGATATTCAATAAGCACATTCATTGAAAAGACGCCGATTATAAAACAGCTTGATGAACTAGGCATGAAACGGTGATTATTTGAGCCGGATGAGGACCAGGAGAGGTACGGCCAAACATATTTTCGTGACCGGTGGTGTTGTCTCATCACTCGGAAAAGGAATCACCGCCGCATCTCTTGGCCGCTTATTGAAATGTCACGGTTTAAAAGTAACTATTCAAAAACTCGACCCTTATCTAAACGTCGACCCCGGTACTATGAGTCCCTTTCAGCACGGAGAAGTCTTTGTAACCGATGATGGCTCCGAGACAGATCTTGATCTCGGGCACTACGAAAGATTTATCGATGAGAGTCTTGGCCAAGACAGTAACGTTACCGCCGGGTCTATCTATTGGTCGGTCGTGACAAAGGAGCGAAGAGGAGACTATCTCGGGGGTACTGTTCAAGTTATTCCCCATGTTACAAATGAAATTAAAGAGCGAATACTCGCGTTGGCCTCAGGCGATGTTGATATTGTTATTACCGAAGTCGGTGGAACCGTAGGCGATATAGAAAGTTTGCCCTTTCTTGAGGCGATCAGGCAGTTTCGGAAAGATATCGGGAAAGAAAGCGTCCTCTATATTCACCTAACATTAATTCCGTACCTGGAAAGCTCCGCTGAGCTAAAAACAAAACCGACCCAGCACAGCGTAAACGAACTGCGGCGTATCGGTATCCAACCAGACATTATTGTCTGCCGGTCCGATAGGCCGATCGACCAATCTATAAGAGCGAAAATTGGTTTGTTCTGTGATATCGAACCGGAAGCTGTAGTGTCTGCGCTTGATGTAAATAATCTTTACGAAGCGCCACTTAAACTTCACGAAGAGGGGCTCGATAAAATCATCGTCAATGAACTTAAGCTTAACTGTCCCCCGATTGATTTATCTGAATGGCGGGGTTTGGTAGAAAAGATTCACTCAATTAAAGAAACGGTCAAGATTGCGATTGTCGGGAAATATGTTCAACTTCCCGATGCTTACCTTAGTGTGGTTGAGGCTTTGAAACACGCCGGTTTTAGCGCTGGAGTCGGCATAGATATCCGGTGGGTTGATGCTGAAAGGCTTAGTCCTGAGGAGATGAAAGATCAACTCAAGGACATTGACGGGGTCTTGGTTCCCGGGGGTTTCGGCATTAGAGGCATAGAGGGCAAGATAAAAGCTGTGACTTATGCTCGGGAGAACAAAATACCATTTCTAGGCATTTGTCTCGGGATGCAATGCGCGGTAATTGAGTTTGCCCGGAACGTTGTCAATTTAGAAGGGGCTAGTAGCTCTGAATTTGATCGGGCAACCCCTTATCCTGTTATTGATCTGATGCCCGATCAACGAAATGTTGCCGACATGGGCGGAACAATGCGACTTGGAAGCTATCCTTGTAAGGTTCAGCCATCTACAAAAGTACAGAAAGCTTACGGTGAAAGCCTGGTATTGGAACGCCATCGCCATCGTTTTGAAGTGAATAACGTCTGGCGTTCACAACTGGAAGAGGCCGGCATGAAATTTAGCGGTACGTCGCCTGACAACAAACTAGTTGAGGTAGTCGAGTTGCCTGAGCACCCATGGTTTGTGGCTTGCCAATTTCATCCTGAATTCAGATCAAGGCCAACTAAGCCACACCCTCTTTTTCGAGAATTTGTCGCTGCCGCCGCAGCTAAAAGCCGTCAGACAGATCAGTAATTATCGGTTACCGGTGGTTATTCAATGGTCGACCAAAAGCGGCTTGTTGCTAATTTTTTTGAAATGGTTTCCATTGACAGCCTTTCCTTCAATGAAAAGAAATTAGTAGATTATCTAGCCCGGAAACTTAGGGATCTTGGTTTCTCAATCAAGGTAGATGGCGCCGGTGCCATCATAGGGGGAAATACCGGGAACCTCATTGCTCACCTACCTGGAAACTCCGATAAACCCGCGATATATTTTAATTGTCACCTGGATACTGTTGAGCCCGGGGTAGACGTCGAGCCGGTGCTGGACAATGGCATTATCAGAACTGCGGGGGAGACGGTCTTAGGCGCTGATGACAAGGCAGGAATAGCCGCAATCCTCGAGATGGCATACGTTGTCGTTGAAGGTGAAGAGGGTCATGGACCGATAGATCTTGTTTTCACGGTAGCGGAGGAAAAAGGTCTACTTGGTGCCAAGAATCTGGATTGGTCGTTGGTGACAGGCGAGTATGGGTTTGTTCTCGACGCCGCCGGGCTAGTTGGGGAAATATATACTATTGCGCCCTGGCAAAATACAATTAGCGCTGTCTTTCGCGGTCGGGCCGCGCATGCCGGTGTTAGTCCTGAATTAGGGGT
>JAUVQD010000189.1 GCA_030598355.1 Actinomycetes bacterium | reverse complement strand
CGATGCCTCTTTCACTGGGCAATATCTACGTGGTATATTATTAACAACGCAGGAAAAGGTATTGACATGACATCAAGGCCTAACAGGGACGAAATTCTTGATTCCATCCATGGCAATGTCCAGGACAGGAATATGATTAAGCACATGCTAGCCACCGAGGCTATCATGCGGGCTTTGGCTAAAAAGTTGGGGGAGGATGAAGAAGAGTGGGGTATTACCGGGCTCATCCACGATATTGATATGGAACTGGTTGAGGGTGATATGAGTACCCATAGCAAATTGGGCGCTGACATCGCCCAGGAGCTTGGAGCCAGTGAGACTATGGTCCATGCTATTTTGTGCCATAACGAAGCTCATAGCGTTCCTCGAGAAACGAAATTGGATAAGGCCCTTTTTTGCGCTGACCCTCTGAGCGGGTTTATCACTGCTGTTGCTCTGGTTCGCCCCGATAAACTAAGCGGATTGACCAGCAAATCAGTAATGAAACGCTTTCGCACAAAAAGCTTTGCTGCTGGAGTTAATCGGGAGCAAGTGGTTCAGTGTCAGGAAATCGGACTGGACCTGGAAGAGTTCATCAGCCTGGGAATCGAAGCTATGAAACGAATCGCTTCAGAGTTGGAATTGTGACATCTGTTCCATGTCCCTAACGGCATCGATGAAGTTTTCGAAGGGTTTATATTCAAGGTTATTATCTCTACAGTATGCCAGCAACTCACCTGTGGCAAAAATATGGTGAGCGTATTGCGCTGGAGCAACATCGGAATCGCCATTCCCCATATATGTAATCCTGTATCCTAGCTTTAGAAACGTTTTGATATATGCCTCTTTAAAGCCATCCTCTAATCTTTTGTCATCCGGTCCCACATATTGAACTTTCATCCCCTCAGGGTGGAAGAAAGCTTGTGCAGCGTGCATTTCGACGTTCTCCAAAGCGAGCTCTTTCAGCACAGCCTTTATGTAGAAATCCAGACCGTTGCTCACGATGACCAATCTGAAGTCTTTTCCCAGGCAATAATCCACCAGTTCATGAAACCCAGCGCGCACCTTGATCTTGTCTTTCAGGGCCTCAAGTAGCGTAGGTTCATCGGCTTTGACCATGGCGAAAGCCCTGGTATTGAATTCCCCGACAGATATCTTGTGCTCCTTATACTCTCGCAGCAATCGTCGCCAATCTCCCTGGGCAAAGGTGTCTAAAAGGAAGAAGCTAGCGTCTTCTTCGGTGATTGTACCGTCGAAATCACACTGAATTAAGGTTTTCATCGTTGACATTCCATCGTAATATCTTGATTTCTTTAACAGCCTTCCCACCCTTTCTAGCGCTCTGGGACAAATGTAGTCAGATTAGCACACTCCGCCAGGAAGATAAAGGCTGAGCCCTTCGCCAACAACGAGTTCGATTCACAGGCCGTTCGCCCTGAGCTTGTCGAAGGGCGAGCTAATTTGATCTTGAGTGCCGCTCATGGTTCGACAAGTTCAATACGAGCGCTTAATAAAGAATCTCAACAATGTGAATTGACAGCGTCCATTTTTAAAGCTATCATTTATTCTTCGTGGGAAACATCGAACACAACCCGACACTTACCGAAGTAGCTGACGCTTTTCTGTCACATTTACCGCCGGCAGAAAGGGGGAAAACACAGGCAGAGATATCCAAATTCATCAGATGGCTTGGCTCATCCAGGCAGGTGAAGGGTATCAGCCCTGTGGATGTGGCTAGCTATGGCGAACAGGTTAGCCCATCGGCGGCCAAACCCCTCAAATCTTTCCTTACCTACATCAAGAAACAGGGATTCAGCAGCATAAATCTAGCTCCCCACCTCAGGGCGAAAAAAACTTCTTCAAAAACAGTCGCCGTTTGGCAGAGTAGTCAGGTCCAGGTTACCTTAACTGCACAAGGCCACGCAAAATTGGAGAAAGATTTGGCCGACCTGAAAAACCAACGCTCTCAGGTTATTGAGGAGATGCAAAAAGCGGCCGCTGACAAGGACTTTCGAGAAAATGCTCCACTAGCAGCAGCTAGAGAGCAAAAGTCGCATCTGGACGGGAGAATCAAGGAATTAGAGTCAACCTTGAATCAGGCGAAGATAATGGAGGAAGGCCGGCACACATCCAGGGCAAAACTCGGAGACACAGTAGTGCTTTGCGATTTATCTTCAGGCAAAGAGTTCAGCTATACTTTAGTCGACCGCCGAGAGGCAAATCCAGCCACGGGTAAACTCTCGGTTGCTTCCCCATTGGGCAAAGCAATCCTGGATAAAGAAAAAGGGCAAACAGTTGAAGTTGTCGCACCTGCTGGTACCTTCCGCCGCCGCATTGAAAACATTCTGGTCCTCCCAACGGAAGGAAAGGTGAACCCGCAGTGATACAAAGAATTGTCGGGTGTTGATAAGGAAGACGGGACCTAAGCTGCGCTAATCTTCGTCAGTTTTATCAGTGAAAGGATTTTAAAGAGACCGTTTAACAACCATCACCTTCTTATACTGAACCCTTCGCCTCTTGTCATTCTGAGCGAAGCGAATAATCTGCGAGATTCTTCGGCGTCCCGTTTCGCTGGGACTCCTCAGAATGACATTATGCTCAATCTCTGAGGTTTATTGATTCACCTGATATATGGCATAATAAATTAAGCCATATGAAGCGGAGGGATCGCATAGTGGTCTAGTGCGGGCGCCTGCTAAGCGCTTACTCCGAGTTATCGGGGTCGAGGGTTCGAATCCCTCTCCCTCCGCCAGTTGGAATTGGCAAAGGAAATTTTTGCCTCGTTTTGCGAGGCCCAAACAGCCAAAGAACTGGAAAATATCGTCTCTAACCATATTCTTGGAAAGAACAGAGGAGAATTTTTCCCGAACATATTTCTATGGATATTCCTGATAGACAATTTTATGACAAGGTGGCTACAAAATTCGGTAGCTATAAAGGAAAAGAACGCTATACAAGTCGATTTTCCAACAGAGACCCGGAAGAGTTTTTTCTCAAGCAACTGATTGAATACGCTAACAAAAACAAAGTCGCCTTGGATATCGGGTGTGCCGATGGAAGATCTACACTGAAAGTGTCGAAATATTTTAGGCAAATTCTTGCTATAGATATTTCTTCGCAAATGCTTAAGGCGGCCAAGCGATTTCAAACAGAACAAAAAGTTTCTAATGTTGTTTTTCAAGAAGCTGATGCAGAAAAACTCCCATTTCAAGATAAGTATTTCGATTTGATTTACAGCCGGCGAGGACCATCTCCTTACGCCGAAATTACCAGCGTAATTAAACAGGGAGGATATTATCTTGAAATTTGTATCGGTGAGAAAGACGCAAAAGAACTGAAAGAAGTTTTTGTCAGAGGACAAGGTTTTGGCGAATGGGATATTTCTGTTGCCGAGACAAAGAGCAACAATCTGAAGAAACTTGGTTTTAAGACTATATTTGTCCATGATTATTTTTATTCAGACATTTATCCTGATGTAGAAAACTTTGATCTCTTTCTTCAAGGTGTTCCAATTTTTAAAGATTTTGACAGCGAAAAAGATAAGGAGTTTGTGCTCTCTTATGTTCAAAAAATGAAGGTTGCCAATGGAATAAAGTTGAAACGGCACAGAGTTGTAATTGTTGCAGAAAAATTGTAATTTGAGAATTTGACGCCAAAAAACCAAGCCGTTTTGAATTCAGATAAGGCCAAAAACGGGCTTTTCTTGAGGGAACCAAAGT
>JAUVQD010000091.1 GCA_030598355.1 Actinomycetes bacterium | reverse complement strand
GACAATAAGACCGATATCAGGATTACCAGGGTTCACCTGGAAGAGGATACAGGAAAGCTTATTCACATCGGCGAGGGTGGCCGAATAGCAGAGGCTGAGTACTCGCTTGTTGATTTCAATAGAGCAGGTACTCCCCTGGCTGAGATTGTCTCTGAACCAGACATTAGATCGTCTGGCGAGGCCCGCGCTTTTTTACAGAAATTGCGTAGCATCTTGCTTCATCTGGGAGTTTCAGATTGTAATATGGAGGAAGGCTCGCTGCGTTGTGATGCCAATGTTTCATTAAGGCCGGAAAATAGTCCGGAACTTGGCGTCAAAACGGAAGTGAAAAATATGAATTCATTTAGAGGCCTTGTCAGAGCCCTTGATTATGAGACAGTCCGACAACTCGAACTCATTCAAGACGGGGAAGCGGTCAAGCAGGAAACGCGACACTGGGACGCGGCGCGCAATATTACAACATCATTGCGTTCAAAAGAGGAAGCTCATGACTATCGATATTTTGCCGATCCCGACTTGGTTCCCTTAAAGCTCAGCAGAGAATGGGTTAAGAAACAGGAAGAGAGTTTGCCGGAGTTGCCCGATGCTCGCCAAAGCCGACTGATATCCGTCTTTAATGTGTCCGAATATGATTCCAGGTTCTTGACACAGTCTAAGGCTCATGGCGACTATTTCGAGCAAGTTATGGAAAGTTTTGGAGACGCTAAAATGGCCGTCAATTGGATAATGGGTGAATTGTCGGCCCATTTGAACGCTGATAATAAAGAGATGGCAGAGTCACCGATATCCCCGGCGCGATTGGCGCAACTATTGACCTTGGTGGAAGATGGTTCAATAAGCGGCAAGATGGCCAAAGAGGTTTTTTCGGAGATGTATGAGACAGGGAAAACAGCGCCCGAAATTGTTGATGATCGGGGCTTGAAACAGATTAGCGGGGACGATGAGCTATCTGTTTTGGTAGATCAGGTGATAGGCGAGAATCAAAAAGCGGTTGAGCAATACCGATCTGGCAAAAAACAGGCTCTAGGGTTTTTAGTGGGGCAGATCATGAGGCTATCTAAGGGCCAGGCAAATCCCGGTAAAGTAAACGAAATTCTCAGAGAGAAACTCTAAGACACACTGGTCACTTGTGATTACTTGCCCTTAAAAGGTTGTTAGGGTAAAATGAAAAGCAACCTTCGACAACCTACTCAATAATTTGGATAGGTACTTGCGTGAGGGTATTCTTGTGTCTCCTGATAGAAGATTGGCTAATCTAACGCGAGAGCGCAAACATTAGCTCTAATAGTATTAATTTGGATTGAATAGGTGGAAGAATGACAAATGAAGAACTAAAAGATTTCGATGTTGCAGAGGTTGTAACAACCAAGCACCCGCTGAAGATTGACGACACTACTCTGCGAGACGGGGAGCAAACAGCTGGCGTTGTTTTCGCGAATACGGAAAAATTACGAATAGCTAAATTGCTCGATAAGGTTGGCGTAGACCAAATTGAAGCTGGTATTCCCGCAATGGGCGGGGATGAGAAAAAAACGATCAAAAAGATAGCTGCTCTCGACTTAAACACGAGCGTTCTGGCTTGGAATCGCGCTGTCATTCCCGACATTCAAGAGTCAGTTGATTGCGGCGTTGACGCCGTAGCCATTTCAATAGCCGTTTCTGATATCCATATAAATACAAAACTGAAGAAAGATCGGCAATGGGTTCTAGATAGTCTTAGTAGATCGGTTGAGTTTGCGAAATCGCATGACTTGTACGTTTCAGTAAACGCTGAGGACGGCTCTCGCGCCGAGATGGATTTCTTAATTGAATTTGCTCAGCACGCCAAATCGCTTGGGGCGGACAGGCTTAGATTTTGCGATACCATCGGAGTACTCGATCCTTTTCAGACTTTTCAGGTTATTACAGACCTTAGAAGTGAAGTAGACATTGAGATCGAGATGCACACGCATAATGATTTTGGTATGGCAACGGCGAACGCTTTAGCCGGAGTAAAGGCTGGAGCGATGTGGGTTAATACGACCGTGAACGGCTTGGGAGAGCGAGCTGGAAACGCGGCGCTCGAAGAAGTGGTCATGGCGCTCAAATATGTCGGCTCGGTCGACTTGCAATATAAGACTGAGATGTTTCGTGAATTATCAGAATATGTCGCTCGGGCTTCGGCGCGAAACGTGCCGATATGGAAGGCGATTGTTGGGACAAATGTTTTTGCTCATGAATCAGGAATTCATGCCGACGGGGTTTTGAAGAACCCTAAAACCTACGAAGCCTTTTCGCCCGAGGAAGTGGGGCTTGAAAGACAATTGGTCTTAGGCAAGCATTCAGGCGGTGCTTCAATAAGCGCTAAGTTCAAAGAGTACGGAATTGAGCTAAGCTCGGAAGAATCACAGGCCATTCTTGAAGTTGTTCGGCGTGTAGCTATTCAGCTAAAAAGAGCGCTGTTTGATAAAGAAATCATGTATATCTACCACGATCGTGTGGAAAAGCAAAAGCAGCAAGAAAAAGAAGGACAATCTCGGTAATGGGTCTGACTCTCGCCGAAAAGATCCTATCGGCGGCCGCGCGGCAAGACGCTCGTTCAAACGAGATAGTTATTGTAGATGTAGATGTCATTGCGGTCCAGGATGGGACAGGCCCCCTCGCTATTGAAAAAGCCAAAGAACTCGGTGGTAAACTGGCAAAACCAGCTAAAACAATTCTGTTTATCGATCACGCTGCCCCTAGCCCTAGAGCTGAGCTTTCAAATGCGCACAAAGGAATGCGAGCTTACGCTAAGACTTCAGGGGCCGTTTTATCCGATGTTAATCAGGGAATCATCCATCAACGATTGATAGAAAGCTTTGTTAGCCCAATGGATGTCGTTGTGGGAGCTGACTCTCACACCTGTATGTCCGGGGCATTGGGTGCTTTTGCCACAGGCATGGGTTCGACCGACATTGCAATTGCCATGGTGTCCGGAAAAACATGGCTTCGGGTGCCGGAATCATACCGCATCAATATTCACGGTCAGTTTAAACCTGGTGTTTACGCAAAAGACCTTATTATCTATTTGATAGGCATGATAGGAGCCGATGGAGCTACATATAAGGCGCTGGAATTCGGGGGCGAAGCGGTTTCAAATATGGGCCTCCCCGAGCGTCTGACTCTTGCAAACATGTCAGTTGAAGCCGGCGCGAAAGCAGGGCTTTTTGCCTCCGATGAAAAAACGAGAAAGTTTCTTGAGTCGGTAGGTCGCGCGGATGATTGGTGTGAAGTAAAGCCTGATGAGGATGGTACATATGAAAAGGTTTATGAGATTGATCTCGGTACTCTCGGGCCAATGCTGGCCGCGCCGCACACAGTTGATAATAGCTTAAAAGTCGAAGAGGCGGGCGGCACCAAAGTTGACCAAGTCTTCATCGGTAGCTGCACAAACGGGCGAATTGAGGATCTGAGAATAGCGGCCGGAATTCTAAAGGGGCGCAAGGTAAGCAATGACACTCGTTTGATCGTCACACCTGCCTCGCGAAAAGTCTATATGCAAGCATCTAAAGAGGGTTTGCTGTCAGACTTAGTCGAAGCCGGAGCCACGATTACGGCCCCCGGGTGCGGCGTTTGTGTCGGCGTGCACGGCGGCGTGTTGGGCGATAATGAAATATGCCTGGCCACTTCCAACAGAAACTTTAAGGGTCGAATGGGAAACCCGAATGCAAGTGTATATTTGGCATCACCAGCTACTGCCGCGGCTAGCGCGTTGACCGGGCAAATATCTGACCCGCGAGAGATTGGGGCTTAAATATATGGAGAAGCTGGCTGGAAAAGCCTGGAAGTTTGGCGACAATATAAGCACAGATCATATAGCGCCGGGTCGTTTTTTTCATCTGCGCACCAATTTACCCGAACTAGCCAAGCATGTGCTGGAAGATGCAGACACTGAATTTGCTTCAAAGGTGTCGGCTGGCGACTTTGTCGTCGGGGGCCGGAATTTCGGGTTAGGGTCGAGTCGTGAGCACGCTCCTCAAATAATCAAACTCGCCGGAGTTGGCGCTGTCTTGGCAAAATCAGTGGCACGCATATTTTTTCGAAATGCCATAAATGTCGGGCTCCCTGTGCTCGTTTGCGATACAGACAAGATTGATGAGGGCGATCAACTTGAAGTTGACCTGGAAAACGGAATGGTTTTTGATCGAAGCAAGGATATTGAATTAGAGTTTGCGCCGTTGCCACCAGCAATGGTTACAATACTGGCCGATGGTGGCCTGGTTGAACATTTCAAAAAACATGGAGGATTAGCAATAGGATGAAACACACAATAACACTTATTCCCGGAGACGGCATAGGGCCGGAAATATCCGATGCTATGCGTTTGGTCGTTGAAGCTACAGGCGTTGACATTGAATGGGACGTGCAAGAGGCAGGGGCGGACGTCATGGATAAATATAAAACCCCTTTGCCGGAAGGCGTGCTTGACTCAATAAGACGGAACAAAGTTGCGATCAAGGGTCCCATAACAACACCGGTCGGCACTGGTTTTAGAAGTGTGAACGTTGCTCTTAGAAAAGCATTGGATCTATTTGCGTGTCTTAGGCCGTGTTTTTCGATGGAGGGCGTGAAGTCTCGCTTTTCAGATATTGATCTTGTCGTTGTCAGGGAAAATACCGAAGATCTCTATGCCGGCATTGAAAGAATGATCAATGATGATCGAGCCGAAAGTATCAAGTTAATCACGAGAGGTGCCTCCAGGCGCATTGCGAAGTTCGCTTTTGAATACGCGCGTAATGAAGGCCGAAAAAAGGTCACTGCTGTTCACAAAGCCAATATCATGAAATGCTCAGACGGTCTTTTTCTGGAGTCCGTGGGACAAGAAGCCGAAGAATATCCGGATATCGAATTTGATGATCGAATAGTAGACAACATGTGCATGCAATTGGTTCAGAAGCCCGAGAATTATGACGTGCTGGTTCTGCCTAATCTTTACGGAGATGTAATATCCGATTTATGCGCCGGTCTTATTGGCGGGCTAGGCATAGCGCCCGGGGCCAATATTGGTGACGAATTGGCCGTTTTTGAGCCTACACATGGCAGCGCTCCGAGTTATGCCGGGTTAAATAAGGTAAATCCGACCGCGCTGATCCTTTCAAGCGTTTTAATGCTAAAGCATATCAATGAGGGCGAAGCCTCTGATAGGCTGTTGGCCGCGGTAAAAGCCGTGATTAAAGAGGGAAAACAAGTTACATATGATCTTGGGGGATCAGCTACTACTAGCGAGATGGCTGAAGCCATAGCCAAGCAAGTCTCCTAAAACAGGATCAAAGGCCGTGTCTGCGTTGTTTTCCTTGCCCTTTTTCGATCGCGTAATTACACATACGCTCTCTCACCTCGGGCTGCGTCAGCCTAGCATCCAAGGCGCTTGATCCAGTTTTCTGATCGTGACCCAAGACCCCGTCTACGGCGTTTTCCTTGTCCTTTTTCGATCGCGTAACTACACATACGCTCTCTTACCTCGGGCTGCGTCAGCCTAGCATCCAAGGCCCTCGATCCCGTTTTCTGATCGTGACCCAAGACCCCGTCTGCAGCATGGTTCTCGTCCTTTAAATTCTGGAAAAATTGGTTTATCCGGTAGGCATGAGCGAGATAATATAAGAGTCAAAATTTAAGGATGGAGAATATGGCGGACTTTGACTCAAAATCAGGCTCGCTAAAGTTGACCTTGGTCAGGCATGTGATTATTGGTCTAATAGCGGTGACGGCGCTATCGGTGGTGGCCGCGACGGTTAATTCAAGTCGGCTGCCGATAGTAGCATTCTTCCTGGTCGCCGCATATGGCGTTGGCGTTATCAGTATGCGTGGAACTGGGTCTGGTCAGATCAGGTCAAGTCAGCCCAGTCAAACTAAAAACTCGCTTAGCGCGAAAGAAAAACAAACGGCCGGAGCAGTCAAGAAAAGCCTTGATGACGCTGAGCGGAAAAAAATCAGATCGCTTGTCAAACGCAACCATGAGCTGTTGGTTCTATATTCTCTAGCAAACGTAGTTTCTTCTTCGCTAGAGATAAACGAGGTGCTTTCCGTAGCGCTCGACGGCGTAGCGAAGATTTTTAACGCTAAAGCCGGGGAGATAGGCATCACCGGGGAGCCAGGGGCAACTCTGGTTATTTACTATCGCGGGTCCTCTATTCTAGCTAAATATCGCGGCGAGACCGCGCCGCGTTTAAGTCGTCGGCTAACGACTGAGGTAGCAAAAACCGGCAAACCGATTATCGCAAACCTCAATCGTGATGAAGATAG
>JAUVQD010000123.1 GCA_030598355.1 Actinomycetes bacterium | reverse complement strand
TCAGCCGACGAACCATGCGAATTGTTCAGCAAAACATAATATTCTCTCTGGGAGTAGTTGTTCTGCTGGTTGCGGCAACATTTAGTGGATATCTCAACTTAACGTTGGGGGTTGTGGGCCACGAGGGGAGCGCCCTGATCGTCATTGCCAATGGGATGCGCCTACTCAAACAGTAGATTATTCTTTTCTCTGTCCTCTAAACCAAGTCCGGGCCGTGTGTACATCATGTGTTATTTGACGGCTGAGGGCTTCAGGGGAGGGGAATTTCTTCTCATCGCGGATACGTTTTGCCAATTCCAGTTTGATTATGGACCCATATAGTTCCGCGTTGTAGTCCAGGCAATGAGCCTCGCATTGAAACGTATTTTCTCCAAATGTCGGGCTGAACCCACAATTTATTATCGCCTCTAATTGCAGGTCTTCAGCCCATAAGTAACCAATATATATGCCCGCGCCCGGTGCGCAAATACCGGGATCGAATTCTAAATTAGCAGTGGGAAACCCGAGTCCGGCTCCGCGCCCGGCACCCCTGACCACGCGACCGGGCAAAGTGATATTTCTACCCAAAAGGGGCGGGATCTCGTCTACTTTTCCGAGCCGAACCAGATCGCGGATTCTCGTGCTGCTAACAACGGTTTCTCCGACAACTTCAAGAGGTATTTCGGTGATGTTGAACGAATCACGGCAATTTTGGTTTAGCCACGAAACATCACCAGTAGCTCCGGCGCCAAACCTGAAGTTCGAGCCAATGAATAAATGACTGACTTTGGACCTCTCTATAAGATATATTTTGCAGAATTCTTGAGCCGAGAGTTCGGCTATTTGCTTGAAGCCAAGAACATAAACAAAGTCAAGATCGAAACGGGCGAGGTACGTCAGTTTTTCATCGAGCGACATGAGGGTCTCGACATTTTCTCCACGAGCAAGAACTTTACGAGGGTGATTATCAAATGTAATCAAGAGACTGGGCAGATTGGTGCGTTTTGCCTCCTTGGTTACTGATTCAATAATATGCTGATGGCCAATATGCACGCCGTCGAATGTGCCGATTGTGGCGATCGTTTGCTTTTTAAGTCCTAAGTCTTTATCGTTTCGGACAACCCTCATTTGGGGATTATATAATTGACGGCTTCTTTAATCAAAAAGCGGTACCGGTATTGTATGAGAAAGAAATCACAAGCTATCGCCTTTTGTGTTATCCTAGCCAAGGATCACAAGTACTTTATTTGCATAACTCTCAGGGGACGTATTGGAAACAAACGATCGGAGAAAAAATGTCAACTAAACTAGTCACAAAAGAGCAAATAAGACGCAAAAAGCTTGATACTTACTGGGATAAAGATCTAAAGCTTGTCTTCAATGATATCGCTGAAAACTATGATCACGCTAATGACTTCTTTAGTTTTGGTATATGGACAAGACTTCGGAGAAAGTTTGTTTCATGGGCAAACATCTCTCGTAACTCAAAAGTTCTTGATGTCTGCGCTGGAACCAACGCAGTCGGAATTGATCTGTTAAAAAGAGACTCAACACTGAAGGTGACGGCCATCGATAGGTCTCCGGAAATGCAGAGAATTGGTTGCGAGAGGGCCACGAAAGTCGGGGTCAGCATTAATAGTGTTATTAAAGATGTCCATAGTCTTCCTTTTGAAGAGAGTTCTTTTGATGCTGTAACTTTGGAGAACGCGACTCGTCACCTTGAGGTGGCGAAAGTTTTTAAAGAAATACATAGAGTGCTCAGACCGGGAGGGTATTTTTACCATCACGATCTTGTTACACCACAAAATCCCGTTATCTCGCTCTTATATAATGGATATTTAAGAGTCATGGTTCCGTTAACTACGGTGATATTCTTTCGCGCAAAGAAATTCTTAGGCCTTCGAGGAAAAGCTCTCGGGCTGTCCAATTACTTCATAGAAGCTATAAATATTTTTTATACGCCTGACGAATTGAGCGCAATCCTTGAGGAAGCTGGTTTTCGCGATATCAAAGTCAAAACCTTGATGGGTGGCACGGTTGCCTTTCACGGCGCCAAGAAATAGACTCCTCTTTAGACATCAACATGAATTGACATTACAGTCACTAATAACTACTATCAGTTTTTGTCTACAACCATTTAATTGGGGGGAGTGCCCGAGTGGCCAATGGGAGCGGGCTGTAAACCCGTCGGCTTAGCCTACGTAGGTTCAAATCCTGCCTCCCCCACAGAACTCTTGAGAGCGGCGTCTGCTGTGTTACTGCTCGCATTTTCGTCGGGGCTTGTGCCATAAATACACACTTCCCTTGAAAATATTACGCTCCTTGCATCCGCACGCTCACAAGAGCCCCGAATTATCGAATTATCCCAAAAACTATCCCCATTCTGCGACCAAGCGGCTTTTATATTCTTTCAGGGCTCCCAAATGGAAGCCCAATTTAATTGCTATATGCTTTTAGTTTTTGATGTAGCCGACACCTGTACCAGTTTTTGATTTTTTGCTGAAAATATTCGGCGAAAACGGGAAAGACATACTGGTCTCTTTGGCTTGATTTCAAGATCTTATTTAAAACGTCAAAGGTAGTCGTCAGCGGGTCGGGCCAGCAGTCCGGGGGTTAATCGTGAGGAAGCAAAAAATATTGGTAACAGGAGCGGCAGGTTTTATTGGAGGTAACCTCTGCGAGCGTTTGATCGGCGAGGGCCACAGGGTAGTCGGCCTGGACAATTTATCGGTCGGCACTCTGGAAAACGTCAGACCGGAAGTCGATTTTCATGCCGTTGATATCAGGCGCAAGAATATCTCGTGGTTTTTTCGTGACGTGGACGCGGTTTTTCATCTGGCCGCTAAGAACTGTTTATCTGATTGTCTCGCTAATCCTCATGAGATGAGTGATATCAACATTAATGGAACCGTAAATGTTCTTGAAGCCTCTAAACTCCATGGCGTCAAGAAGTTCGTTTACGCAGATAGTTCCGCAGTCTACGAGGATTTGGACGATTTTCCTTCGCGAGTCGATAAGGTGGCGCCCCGTGGCGCTTATGCGATTAGTAAGCATTCAGGCGCGATGTTCGCGAAGATGTATGGGACTTTCTTTGGCATAAATGTTACCATCCTCCGCTACTTTAATGTCTACGGGCCGGCCCAAGATTACTACCGCGTTATTTCGCCGGTCGTAGGCGCGTTTATTATGAAGATGCTGAGCGGGGAGAATCCCACGATTTATGGTGACGGAAATAAGCGTCGCGATTTTGTGCATGTCGATGACGTCAACGATTTCCACCTGTTGACTTTGAAAGACCGTCGATCCGATGGGCGAGTTTTCAATATTGGGTCGGGGGTCAATTATTCGGTTATCGAGATGTACGACCTAGTAGCAGATGTTCTAGGACTTGAGATGCCTCCAAAGCCCATATATCAGAAAGAGTTGTCGAGAGAAGCCGAAGTTACTTTGGCGGATATTTCGGAAACGCTTGAGCTGGGTTGGAAACCTAAAACTGAAATAACTGACGGCATCAGGGATTCGGTCGAATACTTGCGTCATGTAATGGATAGGGATAGAAATTTGCTAGCGGAAGACTTCGGGGCTATCTAGAGGATTGGTCAGGCGGCGGCAAGACACTCTACCGGGGTATCCATGTTGTCTATCTTTTCAACTGGTTTATAGGAGATTTCATCATTCCTTGGAATACAACCTTGATAACTAATATCTCGTAAAATACAATAGTCTCTGCGCCCGCATAGCTCAGACGGTAGAGCACATCCATGGTAAGGATGGGGTCAGCGGTTCAATTCCGCTTGCGGGCTCAAAGGTCAGAGGGCTAGTAGCGTCCTAATAGCTTCAATGGTAACTTTCACGCTGACAAGCATGCAGTTTATCAAAACCAAGCGCTACCAGCAATTAAAGCGAGCGATAAACAGAATTAGTTTGTGGGTCCAGTTTGTAGTTGTTCCTATGGTCGGACTTTTGGTAATATATCCACGCTATACAGTAAGTAGAATCATGTTTTTGGCGGTGTAGCTCAGTCTGGTTAGAGCACACGGTTCATACCCGTGTTGTCGTTGGTTCAACTCCAACCACCGATTCTGCCCTTGAGCTGGGCGTTTGGTGAAACATTAGCGCCCCGGTATTGGATAAAAGTGGGTTACAAGTAGAGGAGCTACCTGTGTATCAATATCTGTCAGAAGCTAGAGAAGTCCTCTATGTACCAATCTATCGCCTCCGATCCAGGAAGATACGTGGCATCATCTACTCCTATCTCTTCGTCGATCAAATGATTTAGCTTGTCATTCATCTCCAGAATAATCTCTTCATTCTGCTGAGGATTTGTCGCCAAGTTTATCATCTCATCAGGGTCCTCTACGGTATCGAACAGTTCTATGTCGTTATAAGCAAGTATCTGTTCCAACGTCTCAGGCCGGTTATGCTGAGAAGGTGCGAAATACCGAGTGAATTTATATCGACCATCAATGATCACGCGTGTGAAACCGCGCTTTTCCATGTCGGGCCGTAAAGCTTCCTTGATCTCGTCCACTGAGGCACCCTCTTTTTTCATCCTCCCCATCGTGATGAGGAACTTGTCATCTAAAGTGATAACCATCTGGTAAGTAAACAAGGCTCCCTCGCGGATAGCATTGATAGCAGCTTCCTCTGGTTGGTCTAGTAATGTTGATAGGTCGTTTCCGGGAAGCTCAGCAGTTATCTCCAACTTTTTATCATCATTGGTATCGGAGAGGCCGACAACCGTCGGTGCCAAGTCCAAGTGTGATGTTATAGCATCACATATAACTCCCGTTTGGCCACCTGGCTCGCAAATAATGAAAGGGACATGGCAGTTGTAATCGTAAGCAAAGCCGCCCTTGTTCGTCAGGCCACCATGGGAGCCCTGAAGTTCACCGTGGTCGGAAGTAAAGATAATCGTAGTGTTCTCGAGAAAACCCAGATATTCTAGCTCATCGATGATAGAGTTAATATGCGTATCCACATCAGCCATGCAGTTATAATAATAGTCACGGAATCTCTCCCAACGTTCTTTCTCTGGTGGTATTGGGCCCATTAGCTCTGCAGTTGCTT
>JAUVQD010000008.1 GCA_030598355.1 Actinomycetes bacterium | reverse complement strand
GTCGAAATCGAAAATGATGTTGAGATACTGCCTAACTGCTTTTTACAGGGCAAAACCAAGATAGGAAAGGGCGCGCAGATCGGACCGAATGCCAGAATCAATGATTCAGTCATTGGCGGGGAGTCGCAAGTCCAATACGCTGTTTTAAACGGTGTGACGGTTGACGCAAAGGTCAATGTCGGACCATTTTGTTCGATTAGACCAGGCTCGCATCTGTTGGAGGGTTCGAAAGTCGGAACTTTTGTCGAGCTAAAAGCGAGCAAAGTCGGGTCCAAGAGTAAAGTGCCTCATCTTACCTATCTGGGCGATACGGATGTCGGTGAGAACGTTAATATTGGTGCCGGCACAATAACGTGCAATTATGATGGGACAGAAAAACATGAGACAGTTATTGAAGACGAAGCTTTTATCGGAAGCGGTACTATGTTGATTTCTCCGGTGACGATAGGCCGTGGCGCTGTGACAGGTGCCGGATCAAGTATAAGCAAAGACGTGCCGCCGGATAGTCTTTCGGTTGAAAGAGCAGAGCAAAAAATAGTCCCCGAGTGGGCTAAGAAACGAAGGGCGCAAAAGCCTAAATAGGAGGTGTTTTAAAGCGGAGCATCCAAGACCGCGGTTGATGGCTTTTTCGGGAAGGTCAAATATTTCCCTTGGTCAGGAAATCGCAAATTACCTAGGTATAGAGTTGGGGCAAGTTAAGTTATCCCAATTTTCAAATGGCGAGATTTACGTAAGATTCCTTGAGAGTGTCCGCGGGGCCGATGTTTTTATTATCCAGACAATGAGCTCTCCCGTGAATACGCACCTAATGGAACTTCTGGTTATGATTGACGCTTTAAAGAGAGCTTCGGCTGAGAGGATCTCGGCGGTGATTCCCCATTATGGGTATGCCAGGCAGGATAAAAAAACAACGTCAAGGGAGCCTATCACGGCTAAGCTGATAGCTGATCTGCTAGTGGTCGCCGGCATCGATCGCATGTTGTCAATGGATCTTCATGCTGGTCAAATACAGGGATTTTTTGACGTTCCCGTTGACCACTTAACTTCGCTGCCGGTTCTGGTGAGTTATTTCAGAGAGAAAAACTTCAAAGATTTTGTTGTTGTGTCGCCTGATGTCGGCCGGGTGAAGCTGGCTAAGAAGTTTGCTGATAAGCTCGGCGCTGATCTGGCGATACTCCATAAAACGCGGCCCGAACATAATGTGGCGGAGATGGGGCAGATTGTCGGTGATGTTAAGGGCAAGACCGCTTTATTAGTTGATGACATGATTGATACAGCGGGTACGATCACCGAGGGAGCGGAGACACTGAAGCGCAGCGGCGCGGCAAAAGTTTATGCCGCGGCTACACACGCTGTTCTATCGGGTCCGGCGATCGAGCGTATAAACGCGTCACCGATTGAGGAAGTTGTACTAACAAATACCGTGCCTTTGGACGATCGCAGTAAAATTCCAAAGATTAAAACCCTGTCTATTGCTCAGATATTCGCGCAGACGATTCTCAATGTTTATCAGGATGAGTCAGTCAGCGCAATATTTGAAGAAGACAATTTTATCTAGGATATTAGAGTATCTACTTGACGGTCTCGTTTGCTTGGGTAGAATAATTAAGAATCTAAGAGTGAGGTAATACATGGAGATCATTGAACTAAAAGCCCAAGTACGAAAAGAGACGGGTAAGAATAAAATCAAGCAAGTTAGAGCCGATGGCGCGTTTCCGGCGAACCTTTACGGCTACCAGACAGAACCGACGAGCCTGACAATTAACAGTCGCGAATTCATGGGTCTTTTGGGCACACAAGCCGGGTCCCACGTCATCGTAAAACTTCTCGTTGATAACGATAAGACCCCTATGGTTATGGTTAAAGAAATCCAAAGGGATCCAGTTCGCGATAAGGTATTGCACGTCGACTTTCTTAGCGTCGCCCTTGATGAAAAGATTGTCGCGGCCGTGCCGATTTCGGTAGTTGGCAGCTCAGCTGGTGTTAAAGAAGGCGGTATTATCCAACATGGTCTTCGGGAGGTCCAAGTGGAAGCGCTTCCCACTGACTTACCCGATCACCTTGAACTGGACATTTCCGAGCTAAATATCAGCGATTCTTTCCATGTCACGGACATTAAGCTTCCCAGTGAGCTAAGCATGGTTACGCCCTTGGAGGAATTGGTCGTCACTATCATCCCGCCGATTATATTCAAAGAAGAGGTTCCCGAAGAAGAGGTCGAGCTGGAAGAGGGCGAAGAGGCCGAGGAAGAAGCAGCCGAGGAAGAGGGAGAGGCGTCACCATCGGAGGCCTCAGAAGAGTCCTAGCCGCTGTTCTCAAGCAACCTCACTCAGAAATGTTTTTAGTCGCTGGTCTTGGCAATCCTGGTCAAGAGTATCTTGATACACGTCACAATGTCGGTCATATGGTTATTGACCATATATCTAACCTTTTGCAGGTTACGCTGCAAAATACGCCAAGCGGCAAGATAGCCGAAGCGAAAATCGGTGACCGAAAGATTATACTTGCTAAACTCGCGTCCTTCGTGAACACCAGCGGTCCGGCAGTAAAAGAAATCATGAGGAAATATGGGGTTCTACCCGACAAATTCATTGTTATTCATGACGATCTCGATCTTGCATTTGCTAAGCTACGGGTTAGACAGGATGGTAGCTCGGGAGGTCACAGGGGTATAGATTCCCTGATAACCACTTTGGCAACAGATAAATTCTGTCGGGTGAAGATCGGGATAGGGCGGCCACCGGGGCGCATGGATCCCGCTGATTTTGTCCTGTCTCCATTTGCTCCCGAGGAATGGCCAGAGATGGAAGTAGCTATAGCCGAGGCAGCCGAAGCAGCGATCTCTATTATTAATAAAGAAACGGCTTAAATTCGGCCGAAAAATATTATCTGATTCTTAAGTGGCAGTGAGCCTGGCTAAGCCTGGGTCTTTTTGACTGAGGCTTTATTGGTGTTCTAAAAGGGGCGCAATGGCTGAATAGCTTTCAGGGATTTTACCAAAAATTAAAAGATTAAAAGAGGTTGAAGAAGGGCTAGAGAATCTAGCCCACGATCACGTAGTTAGTCTCATTTCACCCCCTAGCCTGAGGCCGGCTTTGATTGCCGCGATATTCTCAAAGAAGAAACGCCCCCTTGTTGTTGTCGCGCCAACTTTGGCCCGCGCCGAGCAGTTAGCGCTCGAGATCAGTGATTATTTACCCAAGCGACAGGTCGTCGTCTTTCCCGACTGGGAAAGTTACCCGTTCGAATCTGTCAGACCTGATGTAACCGCTATTAGCCGCAGAGCCGAAATCTTCGGAAAGCTCGCTGCGGGCGAGCCTCTCTTAGTTTGCTCGGCACTCACAACCTTGCTTCAGAAAGTTCCCCCTTCGGCCGACAAAGTCTTTCAACCTCTTGAGGTTAAGGTCGGGCAGGAAATAAATATAAACGATCTGGCAGCTGAGATGGTTGGCATCGGCTATGTTAAATCTCCGGTAGTTGAAAGAGCCGGAGAATTCGCGGTCAGGGGAAGTGTTGTCGACATCTTTCCCGCGCAATTATCGCAGCCGGTTAGATTGGATTTCTTCGGGGACGAAATTGAATATATCAAGTTGATGGATGTCGCGACTCAGCGGTCTGGCGCTAAGAGGCCCGCGGTAAAAATATATCCGAGCCAGGAATTCAAACTTGGGAAAGTTTCCCGGGAGCGCGTGATGGGCGCGGGGGGGTTGCTAAGCGGTGAGGAAGACGCCCATAGATGGCTCCCTCTTATTCATGATCTTGGCTCCATAAGAAGCTATTTCTCAACGAAAACCCAGTTTTTAATTGATGAACCAAAAGAGACGCTCGATGAAGGCACGCGATTTTTCGCGGAACAGAGCCGGGCCTTGTCAGAAGGTTTTGCCGGTGAAACCAGGTTTACGGCAGACGACTACTATTTTGAGCCTGATCAGGTATTTTCAGATTTGGTTCCCCGGATAGACCTTGCGCTTGTCGGTAAACATGGTGAGCAATTGTCGGTTAACGGCCATCGGCAAAAGGAGCTCGCCGGTCAACTTGACACATTAAAGAAAGAGTTAAGCGATCTAAAAGAGAAGGCCTACCAGGTCATAGTTGTTTTAAGTGACAGCGGCGAACAAGAGCGTCTTCATGAGTTAGTAAGTGATATGGGATATGAATCCGACCGCGGCGCAGATTTGGGTTCATCAAAACTATCATTGGTAGTTGGCCATGTCAGGAATGGTTATGTTTTGCCGGACGCTCAGTTAGCTGTCTTCGGGTATGGCGATATCTTTCCGCGCCGGGAAGTTGAGCCAAAAATAAAAGTAAGACAGCGTCGACAAAGGCTGATAGATTTCTCAGATTTAACCCATGGAGAGTTGCTCGTCCATGAAGTGCACGGTATTGCTTCATTTGCCGGCTTGACAAGAAAAACAATTGGCGGTAAAACGCGCGAGTATCTGACGCTCGATTATGCGGCTGGAGATCGCCTTTATCTGCCAACTGAACAACTTCATCGGGTGACTTTGTTTGTCGGGGCGGAGGGGGGCAAGCCTCAAATAACGCGGTTGGGAAGTTCTGACTGGCAACGCACTACCAAAAAGGTAAGAAAATCGCTGAAAAAGCTGGCCTTTGACTTGCTGGCACTTCACGCAAAAAGATCTGAGGCTGTCGGACACTCCTTTTCCATTGACACTGAGTGGCAAAGAGAGCTTGAAGCCGCTTTTCCATATGAGGCCACGGAAGACCAAGCGACAGCGATTGCCGAGGTCAAGAAGGACATGGAAAGAGCCAAGCCCATGGATAGACTTGTTTGTGGCGACGTTGGGTATGGCAAAACCGAGGTGGCTGTGCGGGCAGCGTTTAAAGCGATCTTGGGCGACAAACAGGTGATGATGGTGGTTCCGACAACCATCTTGGCTCAACAGCATTTTTTAACTTTCTCAGAGAGATTCGCGCCATATCCAGTCCACGTTGCTATGCTTAGTCGTTTCTTAAGCACCGGTCAACAGAAAAAAGTTTTGGATCAGTTAAAAAAAGGCCAAGTCGATATGGTTATCGGAACGCATCGTTTGCTTCAAAAAGATACAGCGTTCAAGGATTTGGGGTTGATTGTCGTCGATGAAGAACAAAGATTTGGCGTTAACGCAAAAGAAAGGTTGCGCACATTGAGAAGTGCTATTGATGTCTTAACCTTATCGGCTACTCCGATTCCGCGGACAATGCAGATGTCGCTAACTGGTATCCGTGAGCTGAGTTTGATCGAGACACCGCCCGAAGGGCGACTTCCTGTTTTCACTAGTATCGATGAGTACACCCCGACAATTGTAAGCAGCGCTATCCGCCGCGAGCTAGCTCGCGGCGGTCAAGTGTTTTACGTGCACAATCGGGTCGAATCAATAGATACAGTCGCGGTTAAGGTGCAGAATTTAGTGCCGGAAGCCAGGATAATTGTCGGCCACGGGAAAATGACAGAATCGAGCCTGGAGTCGGTTATGGACAAATTTCTTAAACACGAAGTCGATGTCCTGATTTCCACCACTATTATTGAGTCAGGGATAGATATCCCGACAGCGAATACCTTGATAGTCGAGCGCTCCGATCGCTTTGGCCTCGCCCAGCTCTATCAGTTGCGGGGGCGCGTCGGGCGCGGTCATCACCGCGGGTATGCCTATTTCACATATAATCCCGGCCAAGTGCTGACAGACACTGCTATTGAGCGTCTAAAGACGATTGGCGAGTTTACGGAGCTAGGCGCGGGCTACAAAATCGCTCTTCGCGATCTGGAGATTCGGGGCGCGGGAAATATTCTGGGGGTCGAACAGAGCGGCCACATGATTTCCGTAGGCTTTGATCTTTATTGCCAGATGTTAAAAGAAGAGCTTGAACGGGCGCAAGGAAAACAAACAATAGATATTCCCGACGTATCAATAGAGCTGCCCGTAAACGCCTACTTACCCGAGAACTATATTGATGACGAGAATCTGAGGTTAGAGGCTTATCGGACAATAGCCAGAGCGACATCAGAGGATCAAGTTGATGCCGTCAACCAGGAACTGGTTGATCGGTTTGGCACTCCCACTCTTTCGGTTGAAAACCTATTGAAAGTCGCGAGATTAAGACTGCAAGCGTCCTCAGTAGGTGTGACTTCCATTAAGCTACAAAGGAATAGGCTGGTCATAACAGGAATGCAACTTAAAAAGGTTAATCTTGACCTCGATTATGGAATAAACATCAAAGAAGCTACGAGCGAAGTTGTGGTACAAGTTCCTGTAGGACAGCCGGATGTTCTTGAGTTTGTTATCAACTTTATTAGTGATATACTTCGGTAAGTTTAGAGCGAGGGAGTTTATATGAAGACATGGTATCTGGGAGTAATTGGCGCGGTATTAGTTGTTGTAGTGGCCGGGGCGATTTATTTTTCACAGAGTTCAGGCGGGGTTGCTGCCACAGTTAATGGGGTTGCTATTCCGCAATCAGAAGTCGACAAACAAGTAGACCAAATAAAGCAACAACAACCGAAAATATTTGAAGGGGCAGCCGGCAAGCAACAAGAGGAGCAAGTCAGGAAGTCAACGATAGATTCTCTGGTTACCGGCGAGTTGATTCGTCAGGAAGCGGAAAAACAGAACATAACTGTTTCGAAAGCCGATGTGGATAAGCGGATCGCTGATGTGAAGAAGGTATTTAAAACCGACAAACAATTTCAGGAAGCGCTGCAGCAGCAGGGACTGACTGAAGGCGAATTAGATGAGAAAATTAGAGAGCAAGCGATTGCTGAAAAAATGCTTAAGAAAGTGACAGGCACTATAAAAATCAGCAACAAAGAATTGAAAAAATATTACGACGAGAATAAAGCCCAAATGGTCGAGCCCGAAAGAAAGCAGTGGCGTCACATCTTAGTGAAGAAAAAGTCCAAAGCCGACGAGTTGCGCGCCGAATTAGAAGGCGGTGCCGACTTTGCGGAGCTGGCGAAAGAGAACTCTGTTGACGAGGGAACAAAAGAAAATGGCGGAGATTTGGGTTTGCGTCAGGATACAGACTTTCCTCCGGAAATATCAGCCGAATTGAAAGATATCACGGTAGACAGTTTTAGCGAGCCGATCAAGGGGCCTGACGGCTACCACATCTTTCAGTTAACGAAGATTAGACCTGAGCAAGAAAAGTCTTTTAAAGACGTTAAAGGCGAACTCAAACAAGGCCTGGAAAGAGAAGAGCAACGCAAGAAGTTTACCGAGTGGCTTGAGAAAGCAAGGAAAAAAGCCAAAATCGAAATTACGAAATAGGCAAAGCGTCCGAGTTGGCGCTTGTTAAAGAAACGATTCTTAAAGGACCGGCAATCATCGATAACGCTGATTTTAGCGATCTCATAGATATCATGACCCGCCTTCGCTCACCAGATGGGTGCCCCTGGGACCGTGAGCAGACACACGATTCTATAAAAGGGCATCTGATCGAAGAGACATACGAAGTTATTGACGCCATCGAAAACCGAGATTTTTCTGAACTAAAAGAAGAGCTTGGAGATCTTTTGCTCCAGGTCGTTTTTCATTCGCAGATGGCTGATGAGGCTGGTCTCTTTTCCATTGATGATGTGATAAACGAGATAGTTTTAAAGCTGAAGCGCCGACACCCCCATGTTTTTGGAGACGCCAAGGTGAAGAATTCTGATGAGGTCTTGCTTCACTGGGAACGCATAAAGAAGACCGAGAAAAATCGGAGTTCACATCTTTCCGGTGTGCCTGACGGTCTACCGGCCCTAAGTTTTGCGCAAAAACTACAGGAAAAAGCTGCCCGCGTCGGTTTTGATTGGCGTCAAAGAGAGGAAATTCTCGATAAGTTAGCCGAAGAGATAGCAGAGTTTACAGCTTCTGAAAAAGGAAGTCGTGAAATTGAAGATGAATTTGGAGATATCTTATTCACCTTGGTTAACTTTGGTCGTCACTTAGGGATAGATGCTGAGCTGGCTTTGAGGCGTGGCGATAAGAAATTTCGTAATCGTTTTGAAATCATGGAAAAAATAGCCGCCGAAAATGGTAAGAATTTCGCTGATCTGGAAATCAACGATAAAGAGAAACTTTGGGAGCAGGCAAAGGACAAGGAGAAAACGATATGACAGCGATCGAGGCTATATACGCTCGAGAAATATTAGATTCCCGGGGTAATCCCACGGTGGAGGTAGATGTTTATTTGGCCTCCGGCCAAATGGGCCGGGCTTCTGTTCCCTCCGGGGCGTCAACAGGGGCCTTTGAGGCGATAGAGCTGCGCGACGGCGATGATGCGCGTTTTCTTGGCAAAGGTGTTCAAAAAGCCGTCAAGAACATTGATGAGATTATCGCGCCGAAACTCTTGGGGATGGACGCATTGGCTCAGCGCGAGATAGACAGCGAAATGCTGGAGCTTGACGGTACTGAAAATAAGAGCAAATTAGGGGCCAACGCGATTCTTGGCGTTTCTCTTGCGGTCGCGAAAGCTGCGGCAGCAGCGTCGGAGTTGCCGCTATATGAATATCTTGGTGGACCAGGCGCCCATAAGCTACCGGTGCCGATGATGAACATAATAAATGGCGGCGCGCACGCCGACAATAATGTCGATTTGCAGGAATTTATGATTATGCCGGCTGGAGTAGGCAGTTTTTCTGAGGCCTTGAGGACGGGAGCTGAGATATTTCATCATCTAAAAAAAGTCCTCTCGAGTAAGGGATTATCAACCGCCGTCGGTGATGAAGGCGGTTTTGCGCCCAATCTTTCCTCAAATGAAGCTGCTCTCGAAGTGATTATGGAAGCAATAAACAAAGCCGGCTATACGCCGGGCGGCGAGGTCTTGATAGCCCTAGATCCAGCGGCGAGTGAGTTCTTTCGAGACGGCGCTTATCATCTGACAGGCGAAAAGCGCAAATTATCCTCTGCCGAGATGGTTGGTTATTATGAATACCTGGCGGACTCGTATCCAATTATTTCTATTGAAGACGGCTTAGCTGAAGATGATTGGGAAGGGTGGAAACTTCTCACCAAAAGACTTAAGTCTCGTGTCCAGCTTGTCGGGGATGATCTATTCGTCACTAATGTTGAGCGCCTAAAACGCGGAATTGACATGGGAGTGGCCAACTCTATTCTGATTAAAGTAAATCAAATAGGTACTCTATCAGAGACATTGGAAACTATTGAGACCGCTCAGCGAGCTGGTTACACGAGCGTAATATCCCACCGGTCAGGGGAGACTGAGGACACAACCATTGCCGACCTGGCTGTGGCTGTTAATGCCGGTCAAATAAAGACAGGCGCCCCTTCGCGAACAGATCGGGTGGCAAAATATAATCAACTGATCAGAATCGAAGAAAACCTGGGCGCGATGGCTGAATTTCCCGGCCAGTCAGCTTTTTATAATCTGCAAGGGCAAGAGTAGGGACAAGATTTAAATGCGCGCAAAAATCATCGCTACAATCGGACCCGCCAGTCGTGACCCCGCTGTCATTGACCGTTTGATTGAGGCCGGTATGGGCCTGGCTCGCTTGAATCTGGCCCATGGAGACCGCGCGACTGTCGCCGCCGATATTAAGGCAATCAGAGAAGGGTCGACAAGAGCAGGTCGCCCGGTAGCTATTATGGCTGATTTAACTGGACCAAAAATCAGAACCGGTCCGCTTGCGGCAGGCAGAATGGAGCTTGAGATAGGCGATCAGATCACGTTGACAACGCGGTCTACGCTGGGAAGCTCGCATCTGATATCAGTTAACTATCCCGCCCTTCCGGGAGATGTCGAGGTTGGGCAAGAAATACTGGTGGCCGATGGGCTGATCGGGCTTGAAGTTATCAAGATCGATGGAGACGAAGTGACTTGCCTGGTCAATACCGGCGGCATATTGATGGAGAATCAAGGTATTAATTTGCCGCAGGCCGAGATAAGCACGCCGACGATAACTGAAAAAGATCGCGACGATCTGGATTTTTGTCTTAAAAAAGGCGTTGATATTTTCGCTCTATCTTTTGTTCGTCGGGCACAAGACATTATTGATCTTAAAGAACTGATAAAAGCTGCCGGAAAAGTATGCCCGGTAGTGGCTAAGATCGAGAAACATGAAGCGGTTAATGAGATTAACGAGATTATTCGCGTGGCTGATGGAGTTATGATCGCGCGCGGAGATTTGGGGGTTGAGCTTCCGGCCGAGGAAGTTCCAATTATACAAAAACAGATCGTCGCGCGGGCTCAAAAATCAGGCAAAGCTTCGATTATCGCTACGCAAATGCTGGACTCAATGATTCGCTCTCCTAGACCGACAAGAGCTGAGGCCAGCGATGTGGCCAATGCGGTCTTCGATGGCGCTGACGCGGTAATGCTTTCCGGAGAGACCGCTATCGGCCGAGACCCGGTTGCGAGCGTAGCCATGATGGCGAAGATTGTCGAGCGGGCAGAGGTCAGCATTGACTATGATAAAGAGTTGAGAGAAAGAAGTAGTTGGTCGGCCGAGACAGTAAGCGGGGCTATCAGCTATGCCACCTGCCAGTTGGCCACCCTGCTGCCGGCCGAAGCTATTGTTACCTCGACAGAGAGTGGGAGAACAGCCAAAGAAGTCTCCAGGTATCGGCCAAGAGCAAGAATTGTGGCTGTCAGCCCCAACAAGGACACCGTCTGTCAGCTGATGTTGTGGTGGGGCGTTTATCCGATCCTAATGAGAATGTGTGAAAATATTGACGATATGCTTCAAACGGCCTTGGGTGAAACGAAAGAGGCTGGTTTGGCAAAGATCGGTGATAGAGTTGTTGTGACCGCTGGAACTCTTGTCAATGTCCCGGGGACCACTAACTTAATCAAGGTGGAAACGATTAGCTAAGAATAAGGTCGAGAGATATGCTCACGATCCATGCGATTATCGAGACGAAAACCAACCATTCAAGCGTCGTGATTGACATGACTTTGGGTCTCTTGAATTTTGTCGGATCAAGAGTCCATGGTCTTTTTGGGTCAAGCATCTTTGGCAAAAACAGGTAACCCGCAAAACTTGCGATCGTCACTAAAGTAGGGGCCAAAATCCACGATGAGAGCCTTCCCTGTTGGTCCGTTAATATCAGGATACCGAAGATAATAGTTAAAACGAGGCCTCCGTTGAAAAAGGATAGAGCAACCGGGATGTGGCGTTTTAAGTTGTTCATGGGTAGAGCTCCGACCAAGGCACAAGAGAAACCAGTGAAAACCCCGACAGCCGCCGCTACATATCCTAGGAAATCGTTTATGAAATATCCGAGCCCGCCTAAAAAGACTACAAGTATAAGTCCGCTAAAAATCAGGCTAGTGTTAAAAACTCGGGCGTACGCAGCCACTCCGACCTCGCCAAGCTCTGAAACGAAATGATTCAGGGGCGAATAGCTCTCACCCTCTCTGCCCTTATGTTGAAAGCCGTAAAGGTTGAGGCAATAAAGATAATGGCTGAAGCGAATAGCCCAAGATATCCGAGGAAGATCGAGAATGAATTCAATAAATCCTCCGATTAAGACACAAAGCTAGCGTTTTTGAAATCAGCCGTCATTTACTATATCCTCTTAATTAAGCTGACTAATAAGGCGCGCGGATATGCCCGAAAGTATTTCGAAAAATGATGCTTTGCTGCCGCTCTTCGATCGACTTAGGAGCGTCTTAAAGCGAAAGATTTTCAAACCAAATCGGGGCGAACAGGTAAAGTGCTCAAGAAGCATCTTCTATATTTTGCCGGCCTAATCATTCAGAAACATTATGTCGGTCTTCATTTCATGCCCATCTACTCCCACGCTGAAGATTTCAAAGGAATTTCAGAACGCTTGCGAAAAGCCCTGAAAGGTAAGACGTGTTTTTACATAACCAAATTGGACGATGCTTTGGAAAAGGAGATCAAGGACATGCTTGATGCCGGCTACAAACTTTATGCGAGAATATCGCGGCTAGACGCTGCAGATAGTATGGCGTCGGCTCCTCTGAACGCCGCGGATTCGAGTTTTTTCCATGGACAGTTGTTACCCATGTTGACTGAATTTGATGAGCGAGGAAAGAAAAGCTTAAGAGACGTCTTGTGCCGGAGGGGGGATTTGAACCCCCACAGGTAAAACCTACGCGATTTTGAATCGCGCGCGTCTGCCATTCCGCCACTCCGGCTAAGTGTCTTTTATGAAGATACCAAAATGTTCTACCTGACGCTAGGATTCCATCAAGATTACTTTTCAACTGACAAGTAAGCTAAATGACAAAGGAAAAAGAGCGGGCGGGCGATGATTAAGAAGACTTCAGGCTTGTCAGAGAGGTTGCCGCTCTGACAAGCCTGACACTTGATTTCTGCCTGAATGTTTGGCCAAATAGAGCGCTTTATCTGCCGCGTGCACCAAATCGATCTCAGTTTCCATCGTTGAGGACAGCTCAGCACATCCAA
This sequence comes from Actinomycetes bacterium, assembly GCA_030598355.1. Classification (GTDB taxonomy): domain Bacteria; phylum Actinomycetota; class Aquicultoria; order CAJVYJ01; family JAUVQD01; genus JAUVQD01. The sequence goes on along the minus strand of JAUVQD010000008.1, from coordinate 3,347 downwards.
TAGAAACACTCAAATCAATTATATGGTTGCCAAGGCTAATTTTTTCTTCACCAACAGCGGCTCGGATGCGTTCGGCAATCACTTTCGCTCCGTCTTCGGGTGTCTCTGGCAAGATGACGGAAAACTCGTCACCACCATACCGGGCGGCCCAATCGACTTCGCGCATCTGACTCTTAATGCCTTGGGCTACCATTTTAAGCACCTCGTCGCCAATCAAGTGACCAAAGGCGTCATTCGATTCTTTCAGGTTGTCGACATCGATCATCAAAAGAGACAGTGGCTTTTTTGCCCGGTGGGCCGCTTTGAACTCTCTCACCAATATACGTTGAAACTCACGATAATTGTTCAAGCCGGTTAGATCGTCATTGATAGACAGTTTATGGAGGGTTTCTTGAGATTCTTGCAGTCTATCCGCCATCCAATTAAAGTCGTTTGCCAGAAGTTCAAACTCATCTCCGCTTTTTAGTGATATCCGCTGTTCAAGGTGACCATCGCCGAATTTGCGCAAGTCTTTTCTTAAAATCCCGATTGGCCGAACTACCGCGCGAATCGCCCACATGCCGTAAATCGCCATGCCTGCCATTGAAAATAGAAATAGCGCTGTAGCCAAAGCAAACGTCTGGCGATATCTTTGTTGCGCCAATCCTAGCGAATTATTAACTACGACCTCTGTTTTTTCGTGCGCATCTTCAAGCAAGTCTGAAGCCGCGTAGATCTGGGCGTCAAATCTCTTCATTTTCGCGTAGCCGCCGTCAGCCAGGGACTCGCCGTCTCTTAGAATAAGGTCAGCCGATTGTCTGGCTGCTTGCCATTTTGTTCGGGCTTCACCGATACGCATACGCACTTCTTTGCTGACGCTAGCTTTTTCTACAGCTCGAAAATCTTTGTCGATGATGATTTCAAAGCGACGGAAATCTCGATTTTCGCTGTCGCGGTTACTGATTAGGTAATCATTGACGGGCCTAGCTGCTCTTAGGAGCTGGTACTGGAGTTTCACAAGGGGCTCGCTTTTTTGATGAAGTCTGCTGCTAGAGGTTTTGAAATGCCAGATAATTTCTTGGGTCTTGGCAATCCCGACTATGCCTGCGATAGCTACTGCAGTGGTAACGACGAGGAACCCAATGACAAGTTTGTAGCGGATATTTAGCTTTCTTATCTAACTCACCCTTGCGAGTAGTAGTTGCGCTTAAGCCAAAAATACTCAGCATCAAACAGAAAAACACACTGCTTAGTATAGCTTTTTTACCAGTATATTGCAAGTCAGAGGGGCGATTGTAAGCTTTATGCTAGTATGTTGGCGAGCTCGTAAAGATCCGGGTTGACAACCGCTTTATTTGTGGTGACTTTGATCAACGGTATAGTCGTTATCTTGCCGTCGCCTGAACCGACCATAAAATCTGATTCTCCGCGGCCTGTCATCTTTACTGCCAGAGCACTGAGCTGGCTGGCGAGCAAGCGATCCATCGCTGTCGGGGAGCCACCTCGTTGAATATGGCCAAGGATAGTAAGGCGGACCTCCCGCCCGGTGGCGGCCTCAATTGCCTCTGAGATTTGAAACGACGGCCCCGCTCCCTCCGCTACGATAATCAGAGTATGAGTTTTGCCGCGCTTGTATCTCTCCTTTACTAATTTGAAGATACGGTTCAAACGGCGGGGCTCGGTCACAGGGGTGTCGGGTAGACAAATATAGTCGGCGCCTCCGGCTAAGCCGGCATTCAGGGCAATCGACCCTGAATGGCGGCCCATGACCTCGACGACGAAAATACGCTCATGTGAGGAAGCAGTGTCTCGCAGCTTTCTCAGCACATCAACGACCGTATTTAGGGCGGTATCAAAACCGATGGCGAAATCAGTTCCGAAGACGTCATTGTCAATGCTGGCAGGGACGCCAATTGTCTTAAAGTTTAGTTCGGCTAGCGCGTGTGCGCCTTTCATTGAACCCTCTCCACCGATAACAATTAGTCCCTCTATTCCTCTTTTTTGCAAGTTAGAAATAGCCTTCTTCTGCACTTTCGCTTCGAGAAACTTGGGAAATCGGGAGGTTCTGAGAATTGTCCCGCCGCGATCAATAATCTCGGAAACCGCTTGGCTGTTTAGCTCGATAGCTTCATTGTCGGTCAAGCCGCGATAGCCTTCCATGAAACCTATGACCTGATGGCCGTCGGCTATTCCTTGCCGGACAACCGCTCTGATGGCGGCATTCATTCCAGGCGAGTCGCCGCCGCTTGTGAGCACTGCTATCTTCATCGTGAACTTCTCGTTCTCGTGGCAGGGGCCGGGGGGTCGATTTCTAAGCGATTATGTCTGATTCCTGGCGGTCTGAGAAAACACCAAATTGGCGCACACGTTCGTATCTTAAGCTTACTAACTCGTCGACGGGTTTTGATAACAAATCTCCCAGTGTTTCTCTTAGGATCTCACCGATCTTCCCTGCTGTTGATTTCGGGTCGCGATGAGCTCCACCTAACGGCTCTTTTATCACTCCGTCGACTATTCCCATTTTCACCAATTTCTTAGCGGTTAGAGCCAGTGCCTCAGCTGCCTCAGGGGCCTTTTCTTTATCTTGCCAGAGGATGGCCGCGCAACCTTCAGGCGTGATTACTGAGTAATATGCGTTTTCTAACATAAAGACACGGTCACAAACGCCAAAAGCCAAAGCGCCTCCGCTTCCGCCTTCGCCGATATTGACGGCAATTGTGGGCGTAGGTAATGAGGAAAGGGTACTTAAACATTTGGCGATAACTTGCGCCTGACCGCGCTCTTCGGCTCCAACCCCGGCAAAGGCGCCGGGAGTATCGATAATTGTGATCAGCGGGAGGTTGAATTTACCAGCTAACTTAAAAAGTCTAATAGCTTTTCTGTATCCCTCGGGATGCGGCATTCCGAAATTCCTTCTCAACCGATCATGCGTGTCTTTTCCTTTTTCCTGGCCGATGACGACAACATTCTGCTCGCCAAGTTTGGCCAGGCCTCCAATAACGGCCAAGTCATCGCCGTAGCTGCGATCTCCATGAAGTTCGATAAAATCATCAAATATTAGATCCAGGTAGCGCATAAAATCAGGTCTGTCGGGATGTCTCGACATCTGCACTCGCTGCCAGGCTGTCAGGTTTTTATAGACCCGCTTTTTTAATTTGGTAATTTGGCTTTCTAAAAACTTGATCTCTTTGACGATATCCGGCTTATGGGCTTCGGGTAGTTTCTTTAGCTCCTCGAGCTGGTCCTCCATCTCTACGACCGGCCGCTCAAAGTCTATATAGTATTGTCTAGCCAACTTTATCTCCTAGGTGTTTGTCGGGACTTACCGGCGACAGGCCGGAAATTAACCGCCCAACTGTCTCTCGCAG
>JAUVQD010000196.1 GCA_030598355.1 Actinomycetes bacterium | reverse complement strand
TCCGCTCTTGCAGCTCCCCCATTTCCGTGCCGAGAGTCGGTTGATAACCAACTGCCGAAGGCATGCGGCCAAGGAGCGCCGATACTTCTGATCCAGCTTGAGTAAACCGGAAAATATTATCGATAAACAAGAGAACGTCCTGGCCCTGATCACGAAAGTATTCGGCCATAGTCAACCCGGACAAGCCTACACGCAACCGTGCTCCAGGCGGCTCGTTCATCTGACCATAGACAAGTACGGTCTTATCGAGCACTCCGCTTTCTTTCATCTCCAGATACAGATCGTTACCCTCACGTGTGCGCTCACCAACACCGCTAAAGACTGAGTAACCACCATGTTTAGTGGCAATATTGTGGATTAACTCCATAATGATAACGGTCTTACCAACGCCAGCACCGCCAAAGAGCCCGGTTTTACCACCCTTAACATAAGGTGCTAAAAGATCGATAACCTTTATGCCCGTCTCAAAGATTTCTGTTGTCGGCTCAAGAGTTTCAAATGCAGGCGCGCTTCTGTGGATCGGATATCTTTCTTTTGTCACAACGGGATCGCCGTGGTCGACAGTCTCGCCTAAGACGTTGAAGATACGACCCAAAGTCTCTTCGCCGACTGGCATAGTGATTGGTTGACCCGTGTCAATTGCTTCCGCGCCTCTAACCAAACCATCGGTAGATGACATGCCAACAGCTCTAACCTGGTTCCCGGGTAGATGTTGCTGGACCTCGGCGACAAGCTCAATTTCGCCGGCCTCGGTTACTGCTTTAATCTTCAGCGCGTTAAAAATAGCCGGCATTTTATCCGGTTCAAACTCAACATCAACAACCGGCCCTATGACCTGAACGATTCGGCCGACATTCTTAACAACTGTTTCCATTAGGCAACTCTCCCTTTAATTGGTTCTATTCGTAATTATCATTAAATAATTAAGTATTGTGTCCCCTTAATTATTCGCTATCTTCCAACGCCGCGACTCCACCGACAATCTCAGCTATCTCCTGAGTAATGGCAGCCTGACGAGCGCGATTGAAAGATCTTCTTAGAATATCGATTAATTCACCGGCATTATCGGTGGCGGCCTTCATCGCTGTGCGCCTAGCCCCGTGCTCGCTGGCGGCTGACTCTAAAAGAGCGCGATATATAAGAGCCTCAATATATGTTGGCAGGAGATGATCTAAGACATCTGAATCGCTCGGTTCAAACTCATAATCGCCCGCCGTTTTCTCCTCAGAATCGTCTTCGACTGCCTCTTGCTTGATTGGTAAAAGAACATGCGCGACAGGCTTCTGCTCCATCGCGGATTTGAAATGATTGAAAACTAGAACAACCTTATCTACCTGAACTTGAAGATAAAGCTCCATGAGCTTCTCGGCTATTGCCTTGGCATCAGAAAAACCGGGATTATCGGATATATCTCGCCGCTGATCCAATATATCGTAGCCAACGTATTTAAAATAGTTGATTCCCTTCTTGCCAACTGGAAAAACGCTGACTTTCGCCCCCGCCTCAGTTTCAGACTTAACCAAATCGTCGGCCTGGCGCAAAATATTGGCATTCGCTGCCCCGCACAAACCTCTATCGGTAGTTAAGGCAACGATTACCGTATTTTGCGATGGCTCCCTGGCTATAAGAAGAGGATGGACGCCCGCTTCAACATTGGCGGCCACATTTGTTAAGACATCTAACATCTTCATGGCATACGGCCTGGCGGCCTCAATACGTTCCTGGGCTTTTCTGATTTTCGCCGTGGCCACCATTTCCATGGTTTTTGTTATTTGCCGGGTGTTGTCAACACTCTTCATCCGCCGACGTATCTCTCTGGTTTGAGACACTAGCCGACATATCCCTTCTTGAATTCCTCAATCGCTGCCACTAAACCTTTTTCAGTTTTGTCTGAGAGAATCTTTTCCTCAACAATTGCTTTGGCGATGTCGGGATGAGTGCCTTTGGCATACTGTATAAATCCGCTCTCAAAATCTTTTATTTTGGTAACGTCAATATCGTCAAGGTAACCGTTGACGGCAGCATAGATCGCCATCACTTGGTCCTCGACTAAGGCCGGCTCATACTGGCCTTGCTTTAATACTTCAACAACTCTTTCACCTCGAGCTAACTGAGCCTGCGTAGCTTTATCGAGCTCGCTCCCAAACTGGGCAAACGCCTCTAACTCACGAAACTGGGCCAAATCAAGCCGGAGCCTTCCGGCTACTTGTTTCATGGCTTTTGTTTGGGCGTTACCGCCAACCCTGGAGACGGAAATTCCAACATTGATAGCCGGCCGGACACCAGCGTTAAATAGATCGTTCTCAAGATATATCTGACCGTCCGTAATAGAAATGACATTAGTTGGAATATAAGCGGAAACATCGCCGGCTTGAGTCTCAACGACAGGAAGGGCGGTCAACGAGCCACCGCCAAGTTCATCACTAAGTTTCGCGGCTCGTTCCAACAAGCGTGAATGCAGATAAAAAACATCACCCGGATAAGCTTCCCGGCCGGGTGGACGTCTCAATAAAAGAGACATTTGGCGATAAGCTTGCGCGTGTTTTGAAAGATCATCATATATACAGAGAGCGTGCCCTTTGTTATATGTAAAATGCTCACCCATCGCGCAACCGGCGTAAGGTGCTAGAAACTGGACAGGAGCGGGAGAGCTCGCCGGGGCACAAACGACAATCGTATAGTCCATCGCGCCATAGTCGGTCAATATCTTGACGACTTGGGCCACGGTTGAGGCTTTTTGGCCGATAGCTACGTACACACAAACTACGTCTCCGCCCTTTTGATTTATGATTGTATCAAGAGCGATAGCTGTTTTTCCTGTTTGGCGATCACCAATAATTAACTCTCGTTGACCACGCCCGATTGGTATCATCGAATCAATAGCCTTGATTCCGGTCTGCATTGGCTCTTTTACGGGCTGTCTGTCGATCACGCCCGGGGCAGCCCATTCAACTGGACGAAACGCTTTCGCGTTTATCGGACCCTTGCCGTCGATCGGTTGTCCTAACGGATCAACGACTCGACCGATCATCTCCGGCCCAACCGGCACCTGCACTATTTTGCCTGTGCACTTAACCGGATCTCCCGCCTTTATCTCCGCGGTGTCACCCAATAATACAGCGCCGATCTCATCTTGCTCCAGGTTTAGGGCGATACCAAATATTCCGTTTGGAAAGGCTAATAGCTCGCCGGCCATCGCGCTCGGTAGTCCTTTTAGGCGCGCGATACCGTCACCCAACTCGATTACCGATCCTTGCTCGGCAACATCTAGTTGAGTCTTAAACTCATCTATCTGTTTCTTCAGAACCTTATCGATCTTTGAAGCGTCTATCGACTGTTGCATGGTTTTAAAAACCCCTTTGTTGGCAGCTTAAATTTCAAAAATGAGCGATTGTTTGCAACCACTGATAATACATTAGGTCTAGCTTTCTAGCATTTTATCTCGAAGCCGGTTGAGCTGATTGCGGATGCTTCCATCAATCAACTTGCCGCCGATCTTAACTACTATTCCGCCGACAATCGCCGGATCAACTGCTGCTCTTATTGTTACTTCCCGACCCGTCATTTCCGATAACTGCTTAGTTAATCTGGCGGAGAACTCCGGTTCG
>JAUVQD010000182.1 GCA_030598355.1 Actinomycetes bacterium | reverse complement strand
GCCGTAATCGGCGTCGGCGCGCCCTCGTAGACATCGGGTACCCACTGATGAAAGGGAACCGAGGCTACCTTGAAAGCAAAACCGGCCAGCGCGAATACTACACCGGCAACAACGGCTAGCTTAGCGCTTTCACCTGTTAAAGCCTGGGCTATTTGCGATAACTCGGTATGACCGGTGAAACCGTATATAAATGAGAAACCATAAAGCATTATGGCTGAAGCAATCAACCCCAATAAGAAATATTTAAGTATCGCCTCGTTGGATTTCGGATCTTTCTTGTGATAGCCGGCCAGGATATAACTGGAAATGCTTGTCAATTCCAAACCGATATATATCATTACCAAATCAGTCGTAGCCGCCATAAACATCATGCCAATTGTGGCAAAAAGCAGCATTGTGTAGTACTCCCCAACTGCGGCAAACTTGTGTTTTGCAACGTAATCAACGGAAAGCACAATGACCAATATGGCAATGCCTAGGAATAGCATCTTAAAGAATAGTGAGAATGAATCAACAACCAACGCGTTGCTTAAAGTTGTACCGTTTGCACCAAGAAGGGGAATGGTCATCAACGCCGCGGCGACCAGCCCGAAAATACCGAAAACTGCCAGGCGCCGGTTTTTTTGAGGCCAAACAAAAAGATCCAAAAGCAGCAGTACCAGGGCGGCAACGATCAATAGCGCTTCTGGTCCTAGATATAGATAATTGACCTTTGGTATTTGTACCACCTATTGACCTCCGATGTTTGCGATTTTTGCCACTATGGCATTAGTAGATGGTTCAATCATCTTTAGCACCGGAGCCGGATATATCCCGACAAGCAAAATGAGAATAAGTAGCGGAGCCATATATGCCAATTCCCTTGGAGTAGCGTCTGCCCAAACCTCGTCTGTCTTGGGCTTGCCCAGGCAGATACGTTGGATCGTCCATAACAAATAACCAGCTGTCAAAATTATGCCGAGAGCCGCGATCGAAGTTAATACTCTATAGTCCGGGAAAGAACCGGCCAGAATTAAAAACTCGCCTATAAAGCCGGAGAGGCTCGGCAGGCCAAACGAGGCCAAGGATATAAAGACCCAGATACCGCCGATGACACCCATATTGATAAAGATGCCGCCGATTTTGTCGATCTCACGGGTATGCGCTCTCTCATATATGATACCAACAACTAAAAAGAGCATTCCGGTAATTATTCCATGACTGAACATCTGAAAAACAGCGCCGTTGAGGCCCAAAACCTGTAGCGAAGCTATGCCAAGCATGACGTAGCCCATATGGCTAATACTTGAATAGGCAACTAATTTCTTTAAATCTTGTTGGACCATCGCGCATAGAGCTCCATAAACAATGCTTATGACCCCTAAGAGCGCGATCAACCAGAGATAGGGCTTCATGCCCTCATACATAACTTGGAGCCCGATGCGCACAAACGCGTATGTTCCCATCTTAAGCAGTACTCCGGCCAACAAGACACTGACTGCGGTCGGCGCCTCCACATGGGCGTCGGGTAGCCATGTATGAAAAGGAACAATGGGTACCTTTACCGCAAAACCGAGGAACATCGCTAAGAAAGACATCCTCCAGACAAACGCCGGCACAGGAGCTTCGGCCAGCTTCATCATGTCAAAGGTACTCAGCCCTGAGTAAAAGTAGAGCCCCAGAATGCCGAGAAGTAAGAAAATACTGCCAACAAAAGTGTATAAGAAAAACTTGATAGCAGCGTACTCTTTCCGCGGCCCCCCCCAAATTGCAATCAGAAAATACATCGGGACCAAGACGATTTCCCAGAAAACATAGAACAGGATAAAGTCCAGCGCGAAGAAGACGCCGATCATGCCTACTTCTAGAAAAAGCATAAAACCCATGTACTCTTTGACCCTATAAGTAGTCTTCCATGAGGCAACTACACAAATAAATGAAAGCAGCGCTGTAACTAGAACCATCGGCAGAGATATGCCATCGACCGCCATGTTGTATTCGGCCCCGATCGCTTCTATCCACGGCAACTTCTTGACCATTTGAAAACCAGGGTTTGAGAAATCGAAAACCGTATACATATAGATGGCTCCGATGAGAACCAAACCCGTTCCAATAAGAGCTACGATCTTTATCCAAAGATCTTTCTCTTTAGGCATAAATATGATGATGGCAGTGAAAAGCAAAGGTATGAATGTTAAGGCAGTCGGCAGCCAATTGATCATTTTTCCCTCCCGCTAACTTGATATTTTCTTAAAATATTTACCATTTCATTGTTACCATTTCATCATATTTATTCTGTCGACTTGAATGGTGTCCCGATTCCGATAAAGCATTATCGCGATTGCCATACACAACCCAAGCTCGCACGCGGAAACAACCATAATAAAAATAGCAAAAACCTGTCCTCTTAAGGCTTCTAAGCCGGAGAAGAAAGCAAACGCCACTAAATTAATATTGACAGCGTTAAACATTAGCTCAATACACATAACGACAATGACGATACTCTTTCGTGTTAGGGCTCCGAAAGTGCCTATAGAGAACAGAATAGCCGCGAGAATTAGTACTTGATTAAGAGTTATGTCCATGTCAATCACGCCTCGCTAACACAATAGCGCCCACAAGCGCTGCCAAAAGCAATATCGAAGCAACTTCAAAAGGCAGCAAATACTCGACGAAGAGTCTAGTTGCCAGTGCCTCTGTTACTCCATGCAATGCCACCGGTTTAGCCACCGGCCATTCGATCGACAGCACTACCAACCCCAGCATACCGCCAAATAAAATTACGAAAATAAAAATCCAGATGTTCATCGGGGTTTCCCAGACAATTCTGTATTTGGGCCCCGCGGTAGTCAACATGACGACAAAAAGAACCAGGATAGTGACCGCGCCGGCATATATAAGAATCTGAACAACACCAAGAAATTCAGCATTAAACAAGAAAAACAGGCCGGCTGTCGCTAGAAGAACAGCGAAGGCGGACATAACGCTGTGAAATAGATTCCTGGTAGTCACTACCTTGATTGAGAAAAATATCAAAATGGCCGCAAAAAAATAGAAGAGAGCTGAAGTTACCGTCATTCTCCACCTTCTTTATCTTGTCCGCCGGGGTAATCTTTCATTTCCCAGCCCTCGTTCTTATTCTTCCTTGGCTTGTCCGCTGAAAGCATTGGCATTGTCGGCACGTGCTCGTGGGGCAGCTTCCAGCCCTCTTTTTCAATAGGGGCTTCACCTCGAAGAAGATAGTCTTTATGTTTGTCAAAGCAATCGTAATCGCTTTCGGCTAATTCGTATTTATGAGTGTGGTAAAGAGTTTTGGTTGGACAGACATCGACGCATATTCCGCAAAAAATGCACCTGTCCACCTTAAGATCCCACGTCTTTATTTTTCTGACCTTATCGTTCTGCTTGGCCTCAACCTGAATAGCGTCCGCGGGACAATTATCGGCGCAGATATTACACCCGATACAAGTTAAGCTCTCGCATGACAAACATCGCTTAGCTTCAACTAGAGCTTGCTCTTCCGACAAACCCAGCTCGACTTCGACATAACTTTTAACTCTTTCTTTCGGTTTGAGTTTGGCTCCCTCTTGCCTGGATTTATTAACATAAAGAGGCTTAACGAGAGCCAAAATCGGTTTGGGAATATGCGCTTTTTTAATATCGCCGCCGCTTAGGTAGGCGTGAATCGAGAAAGCCGCTCTTTTGCCGCCGCCAATGGCCGCAATCGCGATATCCGCTCCCAAACTAACATCGCCGCCCGCAAATACGCCCGGCTTCGATGTCTCACCCGTTTTCT
>JAUVQD010000134.1 GCA_030598355.1 Actinomycetes bacterium | reverse complement strand
GCTGGCTTTCGTGGTAGTGAATTTTATCGGTGCGGCTTTAATGGGTAAAGCGGAGATCTATATTGTCGCCACTAAGGTAGCAATCTTAGTCTCCTTTGCCGTTATCGGACTATTTTTTGTGCAAGGGGCCAGACTGTCGCCGTCAGACTGGAAACCTCCCGTCGATATCTTGTTCGCGGCTGCCATTGCCTTTATCGGTTTTCAGGGATTCGGATTGATAACGAATACCGCCGGCGACATGAAAAATCCGAAACGTGACCTGCCGCGCGCACTGTATATATCGTTTGCGACTGCAACGATCGTTTACGTGTTAGTTGCCATCACTGTAATTGGCACAACAAGCATGTCGACGATCACAGGATCAACGGGGGACGTACTTTCCATCGTGGCACAAGGCTTCCTTGGCAAACTCGGTTTCTACGCACTTGCGGTTGCCGCTCTTTTATCGACAGCTTCGGCGGTGAATGCGACTCTTTTTGGCTCTGCCAATATCGCGTATCAGGTTGCAAAGGAAGGCGAGTTACCTAAAGAGATGTTCATGGAGAAGCTATGGCACAGAAATGTCGAAGGGCTCTTCCTTACCGCGGCATTCGTGATCGGACTGTTGTTGGCATTCAATCTGGCCCCGATATCGATGATGGCAAGCGGTGCGTTTCTTATCGTCTATGCTGCAGTGAATGCTGCCCATATGCGCATCACTAAAGAAACAGGCGCACGGCTGTGGATTGTAGGGCTAGCGACAGTGCTGACAGGGGCTATGTTTTTCGTGTTGCTGGTCTACATGGTTCGTTCCGCGCCCCGCATTGCCTGGATAACACTTATTGTATTGTTTGTCGTAAGTTTCATTCTCGAGTGGGTGTATCGCCGCTTGACCGGGCGGTCTCTCAAGAATGTTTTGCCAAAATAATATACTGTTTCTCCCCAAAAAAACTAATAAATATTATTGAAACGATTTAGCGATCTGGGATTTTCGAAATCTTTGATGGTTCCTAACGAGCCAGTGTGAGAATAGCAATGTCATCATCTAGCCTGCCATCGCTGTATCTACTTATTTCATTTAATATTAATTTGGGCAGGTTGCCGGGTTTTGGGTTGTCCAAGTTTCTAGCCAAGTCTATAAGCCCTTCTTCACTAAAAAATTCTTGACCATGTCTAGCTTCGATCACTCCATCGGTATAACAAATCAAGATGTCACCATGGTCTAGCCTGACTAGATTTTCCCTAAAATCTAGGTCGGGCATTATCCCAATCGCAGGGGATCGAGTCGTTAGTTTTAATACCTCTCCGTCTGTTCTCTTGACCAGCGGCGGCGGATGGCCGGCACTACAATACAACATGTCTCCGTTCCTTTTATTCAAAAGTCCGAAAAAAATCGTTGCAAAGACTTCCTGATAGCCCTCCTTACAGAAATATTTGTTTGCCGTTGCCATAATTTGCGCTGGTCTTCGGCTCTGAAAAGAGTAAGCTTTTACAGCATTTTTCGCCATGGATGTAAGCGCCGAAGCCTCAAGACCCTTACCGGAAACATCTCCGATGATGATCCCCACGTGGTCGTCTTCAAGTTCGAAAATATCATAGAAGTCTCCTCCGGCTTTGATGGCTTCTACCGTCGCCGATCGATAAAGATGGCCAAAATCAAGGTCTTCAATTTTTCCGGGGACGACAAGCAGTGCTTCTTGTAGAGTCTCTGAGATGTTCAACTCGGTCGAATACAACCTAGCGCTTTCAAGGGCCAGCGATATCGAAACAGCCAGCTTTTTAGCAAAATCGAATTCTAGTTCCGTGAAGTTTTTACTCTCGATGTAACAAAAACTTATTACGCCGATCACTTTTTCGCCAATGATCATGGGAACACTTAATAGGCAACAGAATCCGGCCTCCCTAAACACGGTGCTGATATTCTCAGTTGAAACTTTGTTATTAAAAACAAGTGGCTCTTTAGTCTGTTTTACGACTGCGATGTGTGGAAACTCATCTTCGTTAATCAAAGTTCCGACAGCGCCTTCAGGGATCCCGTGAGATGATTCCAGATGCCAACCATCATCTTCTTGAATAAATACAGCGACACCATCACACCCGATCGCGCTCATCGATTCCAAACCGATTTCAGCAATAATTTTCTTAAAATCAAGTTCTCTTAGGATCCTCGTGTTAATCCTATTAAGGCTTTCGCTGAGCTCGGTGGACTTTTTAAGCTGAGCTTCGAACTCTTTGCGATCGGTTATATCTTTTGAAATGCCGGCCAGACCTATCACTTGTCCTTCATCATCTCGTAGCGGCCATTTTTTGGCCAGCCATATGCGGTCGGCGACTTGCTCTTCCATTATTTCCGTCTCACCTGATTCCAATATCCGGCTGTCGGTCTCAAATATTATCGGAAGTATCTCAGGCGGCAAGATCTCCGGGTCGCTCTTACCGATTAGCTGATCTGGGGTACTGTTCAGCTGAGAGGCAGCAAATGAATTTATAATCAGATATCTGTGTTCCCTATCCTTGGCAAAAATTGGGTCAGTCGAGCCTTCGATGATGTCAATTAGTAAGCGGTGGCTCCCTATTTCAGTTGCTTCGCTTCCGTTATGTCCGGTGACATCTCTAACAATGACTATACCGCCTTCAATTGGTCCGTTAAGCTCTTGCTTGGGAAAGTTAGTGAATTCAAGAAAAATTGACTCTCTTGTTGGACCTTTTTCATATTTGAAGATTTCGGGCCGTGACTCCTCTCCTTTAAGCGTTGAAAGCGCTGCTTCGTATTGGCTCGATGAATTTGGCATTAATTCAAAAAGATCTTCTCCTAAAGCTTTCGCTGATGTGATTCCGGTTATATCGGACACCCGCGGATTCCACAAAGTCACTCTAAGATCCAAATCGTAAGCAATGAGTCCACCGCCGAATAATTTAACAAATGAATCAAAACGTTGATTTTCTAAATCAGCCAGCGTTCCTCCTCTTTGGATTAGCGAAATGACTTAATTTTATTTTCCCGAGCCCGCAGACTGATAATCCATGTCTTATTAAAAAAAGAATTATAAGATTTCTAATTACGGTTGGCTTGAAACAAGATCACAGCGACAATATTCTGACTTGAACCGTTTGATCGCCCGACTTCTCATCCCGGATTGTGACAATGAGCCCCTTTTCTGTATAAAATAAGTCACTTGAGCTGGAGAATCTTTCAGTGTTGTCAGGTTTTCCAAATTTAGCCTTTACCTCACGCTCGGATATCAAATCCATTTTCCTGGACTGCTCAGTTGATAAAAGTATCTCGATTACCTTTCCTTTATGAATTCGATAACCAGTACCATCTGAAGTAAATAACCAACCATCTTTATCTTTTGAGGACGGACCTAGGCGCTTTACTTTACTTTCGTTGTCTCCTAAGCTAATTCCATTTACGGCTGTCTTTTTTGATTCGAATTTATCACTAAACAAAAAGTCAGGATCTTCTGTAAGTTCTTTTTTTCCCATAAATGACTCGGGATTGATTCGACCCTCAGTAGAGAAGAGAAACATCCCGATCGCCAGTACTGCCACAACGAGTCCAAAAAGGAGAAAACCAAAACTCCATATTATTACGCGACCTTTATCATCAATCACAGACTTACCACCTTAAGAATTAAGTGCTTTTACTCAACTCATTTCATTTCCCAATGAGAATATAAATAAATATTGATTTCTGGAAGTCACAGCTTATTCCTTTGTAATGATTATTTAGCATATTACAAAAATGACTGTAAAGGTCTAAGCGTTGGCCGTACTAGATTCGAATTTCCACGATGATTCTCCTCAGTTTTGCTTATACTCTGCAAAAAAAAGAGCCAAATCACCATAAAACAAAAAGGAGCAACAAGAAATATTAGACTTTCTCTTCTTCTCATTGCTCCTGCTCATAATAATTATTATCTAACAATACGGCAACTTTTTATTATTCCTCAAACGAAATTATTACTTAGACTTGGTCAGGTCCCCTTTCACCAGTGCGAATCCGGATAACCTCTTCAATAGGGGAAATGAATATCTTTCCATCACCGATTTCTCCCGTCCGCGCATTTGTCATGATCACTTCCACGACTTCTTCCAACTTATCATCGTTTACAGTCACTGTTAGTTGCAATTTTGGACGAAAATGGATTATCGTTGTCGCCCCCCGATACGACTCTGTAAAACCCCGTTGCTGACCGGCGCCCTTTACGTCAGTAATAGTTATCCCTTTTACTCCGATTTGATCTAACGAGTCTCTAACCATTTCCAGTTGTTCATGTCGTATGATCGCTTTTATCTCTTTCATCGCACAACCCCTTCGCTTTCATGGTATATCTTCATGCCTAATGCCGAGTTAGCACTTCGAGCCCTCGGATAATGCTTAGCAATTGATGGCGGGAGTTGGGTTACGAATTGTTCCGGATAACCCCACATCCCGTGCTCATGAATATCAAGGCCTTGGATCTCTTCTTCCGGAGATACCCTAAGTCCTACGGTCGCCTTGATTGTCTTAAATAAGACTATTGACGTTGGGAAGACGAAGGCAAATACTGCCAGTACGCCAACTAATTGAATAGCAAGCTGGTCGACGTTGCCAGTATAGACTAGACCTGCTTTTCCTACACCAACAGCTTCAACTAATCTCGGTGAGGCGAATACCCCGGTAAAAAGCGTTCCGATCACACCTAGAAATGCATGAGCCGGGATGGCGCCCACCGGATCATCAATCTTTAGCCGGTCCAATAAGATCACAGCAAAAACATATATAACCCCGGCAAGCGATCCAATAGTGACGGCAGCCCATGTCTCAACAAAGGCTGAAGGTGCGGTAATTGCTACGAGTCCGGCAATGGCGGCACCGGCAGTCAGAGTCACATCAGGTTTGCCAGTTCTTGCCCACGCAGTTAACAT
>JAUVQD010000025.1 GCA_030598355.1 Actinomycetes bacterium | reverse complement strand
TTGATCGCAGAAAGCGTCTTGTCTTCGCCGCTCACTATTTCGTTTTTCATAAAGTGTATGATTTGGCACCTTAAGCCTTGACCAGCAGCACGGACCACTAGGCCCACAGCCGCTGTAGTTTTGCCCTTTCCGTTTCCGGTGTAGATTTGAATTGATCCCAAATCACTAACCACGTATCACCTTAGGATTCTGATTTATTGAACCGGCATTAATGATCTCCCATAGAGCTTCGATGTCAATAGCAGCCCTCAGGTGCCTGGCTATCTCATCAATTTGATCATCAGGGTTCACGGTTTCGAAGTCTATCGCCTTTTCGTTCTTTCTTTTCAATAAATAATTCAAAAACGATGAAGTGAAAAGTTCGTTATCGAATAGCCCGTGCATATATGTGCCCGACACCTTGTGGGCGCTACTTGTCCAACCGTTATCTCTTCCATCGTCGGCCCTCGTAAACACTTTCGCTTTAGCCAACCCCGTAGTTACGCCAGCGTGTATCTCATATCCTTGAATCACGTGGTCTTTTACGAAACCTTCAAAGACATCTGCTTCATCAACAACTTTCGACTTCACTTGTCTTACGACTTTTTCCTTTCCATAATCTGTTACCACAGGCAGTAGCCCAAGCCCCTCTACCTCACTATTTCTAATATTTTCCGCGCCAGTTGTATCCGATATTCTTTCCCCGAGAATCTGAAGACCCCCGCAAATGCCTAGCACTGGTGTACCTGACCTCGCTAATCTCACAATCTCGCTGGCCATTCCGGTCTTGCGCAACCACGTCAAATCGTGAATCGTGTTCTTACTGCCCGGAATGATTATCGCGTCGGCATTTTTCAAGTCATCTGGATTTGTCGAAAAGTCCAAAGCCACTTCATTGAGA
Source organism: Actinomycetes bacterium (assembly GCA_030598355.1). Taxonomy (GTDB): domain Bacteria; phylum Actinomycetota; class Aquicultoria; order CAJVYJ01; family JAUVQD01; genus JAUVQD01. The sequence continues at coordinate 8,912 of JAUVQD010000025.1, read as the reverse complement.
ATCTCAAGGCTACGAAAATCTGTGAAATTCGCGATAAAGGGAAGCTTGGGGATGGTCAAGTTGACGCTCGCCTTAGATTGTCTCGGTCGCTCATCAAGAGAAACGGAATCTTCGTCTTCAATGGTAGCGTTAATTTTTGAGATCACACCTATAACAGGCAGGCCGGTTTTTTCTTTAATAAAATGGATGGCTGGCTTTAAAAGATCAAGATCTCCCTGAAACTTATTTATCAATATCCCTTTTATGAAAGATCGGTCCTGCGGTGATAATAACTCCAGCGTTCCGTAAATTGCTGCCAGTGCCCCGCCTTTGTCAATATCGGCTGTTAATAAAACAGGAGCACCCACCTGTTTAGCAACCCGCATATTGGCAATATCGCGATCTCTTAGGTTGATCTCAGCCGGGCTTCCAGCTCCCTCAATGACAATTAGATCATACGTTTGAAGCAAATCGTCGATCGCCGCGTTTACAACATTCATCATCGACTGTTGCTCGCGATAGTATTCATCAGCTGTCATATTGCCGATTGATTTCCCCTTAACAATCACCTGGAACGTTTTGACGGAAGACGGCTTCAGGAGAATCGGGTTCATGTTCCAAGAAGGCGTTACGCCGGCAGCTTTGGCCTGAACAGCTTGCGCTCTTCCAATTTCAAGGCCGTCTTGTGTCGCGAATGAATTCAGGGCCATGTTTTGAGCCTTAAATGGCGCGACCCGGAAGCCGTCATCTCGAAACATGCGACAAAGACCTGCGACGGTAAAGCTTTTGCCTACATGCGACCCGGTGCCTTGAATCATTAATGTTTTAGCGGTCATATCGATACCTTACTTGTTGCTCTATGTGATGACCAACTTTCGCTTGAAAATATATCAAATGCCAAGCTCTTTGATTATAATTAGGATTAAAATGTCAGTAAAGCTCTATTTAGTCATCAAAGATTTGCCGACAATAACTAAAGAACATATCTGAGACCTTGAGAAGGGGTCAGCGGTTGACAAGTCCTTTTGATTTACGACGAAATGGAAAATACACGGCAGCGGGATTTATTGTAGGAGTCCTGCTACTGCTGGCAGTTTATAATTATGATTCGGCAAGCAGCAATCTTGATTTTGTTGAGTTCGTGAAACAATCAAGAACTCAAAACCTGCTCATTATTCTATTGGTCGTAGTTCCAACGCTCAGTGGGTTTTTTGTCGGTCTGGGTCGAGCACGAAACAAGGAACTCAAGAATCAGATGAGCTCTCTAGCTCGTGAGCGCGATAAGCTTATTAAACAGGAGCGCGTAAATAAAGGTAAATCCTCTAAACTGCAAGGGCTTCTAGATCAAGAAAGCGGTTTCTTCGTAGACAACTGGGATGAGCTGGTTACCGAGAAAGACAAACTTAGAGAAGAAGCAGAGGTATCTTCAACACTTTTGCAGGTCGCGCTGGAAATTGGCGGCTTAGCCGATGCCAACGAGGTTCTGAAAATGTTGTCCGTTTCACTATCAAGAGCCCTTTTTGCCGACGGATGCCTCAGTTTTATTAAAGAAGCCAACGGTGAGAGCTTTGTTTGCCTAAATGATTCCGCCGCCAAGCTCGATAGCATCTCGTCGACCGCGATCAACGAAATGCTTGAAAAACGACTTCCTGTCGCCATCAATAGGGCTGATGAGAGCATCTCGATTGATGATGAGATTGTTGCCAGGTTTGGCATAAAATCAGCTATTCTCATCCCTTGCGTTAAAAGAGATCAAGTGCACGCTATAGCAATGGTTTTCTATAATAAGACCGCTCATGAATTCAATGATCGAGACATTCAAATTGCATCTGGTATTGTCCTGTCCGCGACAATTGTTTTGGAAAACGCTGATCTATACAGCGAGGTGATCACCAACCACAGCCAGCTGCAACGCCTTATAACGCGTTTAGCCAATGCTCAAGAGGAAGAAAGGCGCCGATTTGCCCGCGATCTTCACGACGGTGTCATTCAAAACCTGTCCGGTATCATCTTCAGTCTTAGCTTTCTGGAAAACTCTCTTTCCTCAGAGGAAAAATCGGCGGTGGCTGAGATTAAACAGATTGAAAAGATCGTTGAAGATACGATTGCTGACTTAAGACAGGTAATTTATGATCTCCGACCCACAATATTGGATTCCTTAGGGTTGGTCCCAACGCTAGAGAAGCACCTGGAACGCTTCGCTGAAATGAATAAGATTAAAACAATCTTTAATGCTCAGAAACAAACTCGTCTGCCGAAAACAGTGGAGACTGCGCTCTTCAGACTGGCACAGGAAGCACTAAACAACATAAAGAAACACGCGCAAGCAAGCGAGGTTACTCTCGATTTATCTTCGGACAACGAGGGTGTTGTAATGTCAGTGAAAGATAACGGACAAGGATTCAGCTTTGAGAACGTGAAAACAGAGATCTCGAACAATAGCGGCTTTGGCTTATCCGGCATGCGCGAGCGCGTTCAATCTCTACAGGGAGACGTCGAAATCATAAGCACGCTTGGTGAAGGAACTTCTGTTAATGTTAAAATACCGGTTGCTGTAAAAGGAGCTTAAGAATCATGGAAACCATATCTGTTTTAATCGTAGACGATCACACGCTAATGAGACAGGGGTTAAGAAGAATACTTGAGGAAGCGGGCATGAAAGTTGTCGGCGAAGCTGAAAACGGCAAACAAGCAGTAGAGCTGGGTGGAAGCCTTGACTATGATGTTATTTTGATGGACATCCAGATGCCGGAGATGGATGGTATTGAAGCGACCAGAAAGATAAAAGAAGCTGATAGCGGGGCGACCGTTGTTATGCTCACGATGCATGAAGAGGAACAATTCTTGTTTGAAGCAATTAAAGCCGGGGCTATCGGATACCTTTTAAAAAGTCGCGCGCCGCAAGAGCTGATACAGGTAATAAGGGCTGCCAAAGACGGACTATCTCTCCTGCAACCCTCAATGGCCTCGAAATTGCTTCACGAATTCTCAAATATTCAGAGACACGATGATGAAAAAGCAAAACATTATGAAGCATTGACGTCTCGTGAAAAAGAAGTATTGGCGTGCATCGCTAAGGCAATGAGTAACAAGGAAATCGCCGCTCAACTTTTCATTAGCGACAAAACGGTGAAGAATCATCTCAGCCACATATTCAGGAAACTTCACATAAACGATAGAACCTCAGCGGCTTTGATGGCGGTAAAAGAAGGCCTTGTGGACTAGGCGCGCTGTCTTCCCTCCCAAAAGATGAAGCAACCCCCCAACCAAGACAGCGCTTTAAAGTTTTAGCCCCAGAACCAGCACCAAGCGATATTCCAACAACAATGACTGCCGCGTGTTACTTTGTCGTCGGAAACCTCAGACCATAGCCTCTCATTGGAATTAACAGGTCTCATGCTCTGCACCTCCTTAAAGACCATACTATGTTATTAGTACGCTCTCTGTCTAGGGACAAAGCAATTGTTTTAAGGAATTAGCGAAATACTAGCTTAAGACCAGAATAAACTTTTTAACGGTTGTGACTAAGTGTATATCTAGAGTTATCAATGCCAGTATAAGTGCGGGCCAAAGAAGCCTTTTAATATGTCCTGGCATTATATAAGCGGTCTTCGGCTCAAGAAGCTCCTTTACGCGTCTTTTGAAATAGAAGTGAGCGTTTGGGATGAACCCTTGAGGAGCATAAAGCCTAATCAGCGGTGAGACCGGTTGAGCCGCTTGTATTTCCGCAACCTTGACAAGGCTCTTTGCCAAGACCCTGCGTCTGCTCTTAAGCGTAGCCAAATAGTCGCAGGCCCTTTCCCTCTCAAAGACCAGTCTCGGAAGCAAATAATGTATAATCGGATTAAAGAACAGAATGTCTCGTATTATTACGGCTAGCCAATGATACAGGTGATCATGTCTGCTTATATGAGCCGCCTCATGGCGCAGGACCGCCTCCATCTCCGAGGTTTCCAATTGATCAATAAGATCGGCTGAAAGAGCGATTATCGGATTCTTGAGACCGATAGTGAAGGGGGCGGCGCATGTTTCCAATAAAATCACTTTTGGGTAGGAAATCCCGTATTCTTCAACTAGCTTGTCGAGGACGTCAAACAAGAACCTGTTTTCTGCCCGGTCTACCTCTCGTGATTTGTTTATTAGTCTGACAAACCTAACCATACCAACCATTCTCCAGGCCGTAAAAATCAAACTCGCCGCCAGAATAGCTAAAATAGTTGACGGAGAAATTGTCGTTGTCGGCTGAAAGTAGCTGCCATATAACAAGTCTGCGCTCTTCCAGTCGACTGACGGCAAAAACCTGCCGAGATTTGGGAGTTTGGCGCTTATGATGAAAATCCCCTGGAAGTCCGAAAAATGAGGCAAACTTCTGACCAAAGCCAGAAGACTTTTAAGTAACGGTATGGTAAGCAGAAAATATTTTACATTCGGGTTCCTGATTTTAAATAGACGGAGGATGACTAGGATTATAACGAGCCAAAATGCGCCCGTCGTTATACTAAGCAGGACCCTAAGCGCGATGTCATCAATTACTGTATTCGTGGCTATCTGATCAAACATAACCATCTTTCCTGAACAGCAGAAACAGAAAGTAACTTTACTTTTATTAGAGCAACTAAGTAAGATTTCTTAAGTGTTCAATTTTGCAAATTTGGTCTATTTAGAAAAATGCAATTGTCTAAAGCCTATTAAGATTGTAGTATCATTAATATTATATTTCAAGCGCTTGTTTATCAAACGAAAAGCGCGGAATCAATTCCTTCTCAAATCTTGCTTAAGGGGATCTTATGTATTTAACAAAATATTTAGTAAAGCATAAACTTGACGACCACCAAACCATTGTGCTTAACACCCTAACCGGCGCGATTGACTTAATTGATAACGAGTTCATGCGTTACTTTGAGTCACCGGAGACGATCTCACCAAGCGCCCCCATATATCAGTCGTTACTCGATCGAGGTTATATCTATAACTCCAAGGCCGAGGAGGAAGCTAAACTTAAGGCCTTGTTTGAAAAGTTTAAGGGCGTTGATAGACCAGTGATGTTTGTTATTTGCCCGACTTACGCTTGTAATTTACGATGTGTCTATTGTTTCGAGGGTGACCTTACGCAAGTTGAAACGCATGCTTTAACCGTCGCTGAGGTCGATTCAATCTTTCGCGCCATTGAAGCGCTGACCGATAAACCTGCTTCAATACAGCTTTTTGGCGGTGAACCTTTTTTGCCCGCCAACCGCGCCATCATATCCTATATTTTGGACGAGGCGCGTAAACGAGAATTCACGATCAGCGCGGTTACAAATGGAGTGAACTTAAAAGAGTTTCTGCCTCTTTTGCGCCCGTACCGAGACCATCTAATAGATTTCCAAATCACGCTTGACGGAACTGCGGATATTCATGACAAAAGACGTCCGAAAGCGGGCGGCCAAGGAACATTTGTCGATATTGTCTCGAGCATTGACGATGCTCTCGCGCAAGGTATTCGAGTGCGCGTGCGAGTTAATGTCGATCGTGAAAACATAGGTAGCTTAACCGATTTAGCGAACTTTATGATACAGAGGGGTTGGGATAAATTTGAGAATTTTGCTGCTTTGCTTTCGCCGGTGGACAACCACACGGGAGAGACTGTCCCCCACCGCTTGTCTGAGGATGAGACAGCAAAGATATGGCTAGATTTAAAGAAGAACTTTCCCGAAGTCGAAATATTCCGACCTGACCTCTTTAGGAATCTCGATTATATAATAAGCACGCTTAAGTCTGATCAAATCAGCTATCCGCGCTTCTTTTATTGTGAGTCAAACAATTTAAGTTGCTACACTTTTGGCACCGATAAAAATATCTACCTGTGCGCTGAAGCAATTGGAGATCAGAGAACGGCGGTTGGTTCGTACCACCCGGATCTGGTTCTCGACCAGAAAGCTCTCGATAAGTGGGACGGTAGAAGCATCATGACGTTAAAGAAGTGCCGTGATTGCGCGGTGGCAACATTTTGTGGTGGGGGTTGTGCTTACGCCGCAATGTGCATAAACGGCTCAATCGATGATCCGCATTGCAATCAAGCAGAGGAAACTCTTCATGCATACCTGGAATCTATCAAAGGAGACCTGCTTGCCCTTTAAATATCCTCTTTTTCGAGGGCTTCTTTTAAGTCGTCGCTGCTCTTGAAGCAGTTTGCTTCAGCTGGAAAAGCACCCTCGGCCACCTCCGCGGCATAGTTCTTAACAGCTGTCGCAAAAGAGTGATTCAAGTCAGTATATTTCTTTGCGTGCTTAGGGACGCTTCCTTGTTTTAAGCCGATGACATCAGCGGTGACTTGAATCTGACCATCACACCCCGCGCCGGCGCCAATGCCTATCGTTGGAATATCAATTGAATCAGTTATAAAAGTTGCCAGCTCGGACGGAACACATTCCAGAACCAGCGAAAAAACACCTGCCTCTTGTAGCGCTTTAGCGTCTTTCACAAGCTCCTTGGCCGGTTCTAACGATTTCCCTTGTACCTTATACCCGCCAATTTGGTGAATAGACTGCGGGGTCAGGCCGATGTGCCCCATTACTGGAATTCCGGCTCCTGTTATCTTTTCTATGGTGGAGGCCATCCTCCTGCCCCCCTCGATCTTTACTCCACCAGCTCCGCCGGCTTTAAGAAAACGCCCTGCGTTCCTAGTCGCCTGTACTTCATTTAATTGGCAGGACATAAACGGCATGTCTGCAATTACAAGAGCTCGTTGGCAAGCTTTTGACACCATTTGAGTGTGGTATAACATATCGTGAACAGTTATCCTCAAGGTGTTCTCGTCACCTCTTATAGTCATTGAAAGCGAGTCCCCTACTAAGACTATGTCTATACCGGCTGACTCAACAATTTGCGCGCTAACATAGTCCCAAGCTGTTAATGCAATGATCCGCTCGGGCCCATTCTTTTTTTCTCTTACTGTTTCGGTCGTGACCTTTTCTTTATTCATTGGGTCGGATATAGGAGGTTTAAAGCTGTTTAGCTTTCCGCCGGTCTCAATTTTCCGGGCAAATCAGAAAGCTTAGGCTTACGCGTTTTCTTTGCTGTCTTGGTCTTCTTCTCAGCCTTAGCGCTAGCTGCCGCGCCTTTAGGGGAATCATAATTTTTGGATAATAGCTGCACTAATTCTTCTTTTTCTAAAGTTTCCTTCTCAATTAATTTCTCGACTATCTTTTCAAGCCGCGTTTCGTTTTCTTTTAGTATCTTTTTGTCTTTTTTAATCGCCTCATCGACGATGCGTCGAATTTCTTTGTCGATCTCAAAAGCGATCTCCTGGCTATAGTCAGGGTTATGCGAAAGGTCTCTGCCCAAAAATACCTCGTGTTGTTTCTGGCCAAGAGTTAGCGCGCCCAGTTTATCGCTCATGCCCCACTCGCAGACCATTCTTCGCGCGAGTTTTGTGGCTCGCTCTAAATCATTTTGCGCCCCCGTCGTGATATCACCGAGAAACATTTCCTCCGCCGCCCGTCCGCCAAGCAACATTGCCACTTCGTCAAGAAGTTCTTTCTTCGCTCTATACATTCTGTCCTCGGTCGGCAAGATCAGCGTATATCCACCAGCACGACCCCTAGGTATTATCGTGACCTTATGGACCGGATCAGTGATCGACGGCAACCCGGTGGCGACAACAGCATGGCCCGCCTCGTGATATGCAGTTAGTCGTTTCTCTTTATCGGAAATCAAGCGTGACTTTCTCTCTGGCCCGGCTATGACTCTCTCTGTTGCTTCTTCCATTTCTTCCATATCTATAAGTTTCTTGCCGTGTCTCGCGGCCAAGATAGCGGCCTCATTTACCACATTTGCTAAATCCGCGCCTGTAAAACCGGCTGTTCTTCTTGCCAGAACTTTGAGGTCAATATCTTTCTCAAGCGGTTTTCCCTTGGTGTGAACTTTTATAATTCCAAGTCTTCCTTGGAGATCCGGTGGTGGAACCATTATCTGCCTATCAAACCGTCCCGGACGCAGAAGCGCCGGATCAAGAATGTCTGGTCGGTTCGTCGCGGCTATGAGAATCACATTATCTTTTACGTCAAAGCCATCCATTTCAACAAGTAATTGATTAAGCGTTTGCTCACGTTCATCATGACCACCGCCTAAGCCGGCGCCTCTGTGCCGACCAACAGCGTCTATCTCGTCCATAAAGATTATGCAGGGAGAATTGGTTTTTGCTTGTTCAAATAGGTCACGAACACGCGAAGCCCCGACACCAACAAACATCTCTACAAAATCTGAGCCACTTATTGAGAAGAAAGGCACGCCCGCTTCGCCTGCTACCGCGCGGGCCAACAATGTTTTGCCCGAGCCAGGTGGACCAAATAGTAAAACGCCTTTTGGGATCTTAGCGCCCAGAGACTGAAACTTAACGGGGTTAGCTAGAAATTCCTTTATCTCATGAAGTTCTTCAACTGCCTCTTCTACCCCCGCCACATCTTTAAAGGAAACACGAGGTTGGTCTTTGGCTAGTTTCTTGGCACGACTTTTGCCAAAGCTCATCACCTTATTGCCACCGCCTTGCATCTGCTGCATCATAAACAACCAGATTCCGACAATAAGTATCAGCGGCAAGAAGTTGATTAAGATGCTGAACCATGGGGTCTGAGCATTTACATCTACTTCCGTTTTAACTTTGTTTTGTAGCAGCAGTTTGGCAACATCGTAATCCGAAGGATAACTAGCTTTAAACTCGGTACCATTCTTGTAGATACCATTGATAATATTTTCGCGATCTTTGATCTCAACTTCTTTGACGTCCCCGGATTGCACTTCCGCGACGAATTTATCGAGCGTTATCGTTTTTGGTTGTTCAGGCTTACTAAAATATGAATTCGCGAAAAATATAATTAATATTACGAGTACTATGTAAAAACCAGCACTCTTAAGTACCTTCTGCAAGCTGTATTTCCTCTTTTCTATAAATC
>JAUVQD010000001.1 GCA_030598355.1 Actinomycetes bacterium | reverse complement strand
CCGCTTTTTTTAAGTGTGACGTGCTCGCCAATGATGTCAACAATATTGGTTTGTTGACGTACATGTTGTATGTCTTCTTCAACGATGGTGGACAAATACTCTCCTAAATTCGGGGCGAACACGCTTTGAGGGGCTCATATAGCGAGTGCACCGAATGGCTTCGCAATCAACAGCTGATCGCTATTTAGTATAACGCTTACTTGAGAATATTATTAGATAATTATGAATTTCTTATGCTTTTTTCGTATTAGGCCTCTCAAGGTCTTGTCGCAGATAAAACGGTCAATTAAGATGTAAATATCTTAGTCGGGAGGAAAATAATGAGAGCATTGTTAAGAACAATATTTGCGGCCTTAATCGGAGGTCTTGTTGTATTTGGAGCAACTACATATCTAGAGGTGCCACAGGAAATAAAATATGTTAGAGAGGTAGCGCCGGAGCCGGCGACCGGATTCTTAACCAAGCTAGGCGGAAAGACTTTAACCCCTCAAGAAATATATGAGAAATATAGTGACGGAGTAGTCCATATTAGAGCCACTGTGACATCAAACTATGATGATTATTTTGGTCTTCCGATTCCGGACAATCAAGTCTCCAGTGGATCTGGTTTTATTATTTCTGATGAAGGTCACGTTATCACAAACGCTCATGTAGTCGGTGGGGCGCAGAAGATCGAAATTCAACTGGCCGATGACGCCGTCATTCCGGCTGAACTTGTAGGCATAGATCAGAGCTCTGATCTGGCAGTTATCAAAGCGAACTTTAGGGGTCATAAATCCACAGTCTTAAGTTTGGGTAATTCAAAAGATGTGAAGGTCGGGCAATCTGTTTTAGCGATCGGCAACCCTCTCGGCCTTGACCGAAGCATGAGCAGCGGAATTGTTAGCGCGCTGAAGCGCGAAATAAGAGCACCAAACGGATTGCCAATCAAAGAAGTCATTCAGACAGATACTGCCATAAACCGAGGTAACAGCGGGGGCCCGCTGATATCGGCCGAGGGCCGGGTAATTGGGGTTACGGCACAAATCGCCACCGAGGGTGCCGGAAACATAGGGATAGCGTTTGCAATCCCCAGTTCGACCGTGAAAAAGGTTTTTAAAGAGATAAAAGAAACAGGAAAGGCCTCTCATCCCTGGTTGGGGATATTTGGCACGACAATCTTCCCCGAGATGTCAAAAGCCCTGGAGCTTAAGACCGATAAAGGTGTCATGGTTGTTTCAGTCTTAACACCGAGTCCGGCGCAAAAAGCCGGCTTGAAGGGGGCAGAAAAGATCTGGCGATTTCAAGGGACTCCTTATGAAGTTGGCGGTGACATCATTACTGAAATCAACAAAACAAAAGTTTCCACAATGGATGACTTACAGGAAGCGATTGGCAAGCAACGCGTTGGCGAAGAAATAAACGTTGAGGTTTTACGAGACAATAAGCGAAAAAGTATTAAAATCTCTCTGGAAGAAAGACCGGTGGATCCGCCAATATCAAGATAGGTTAGAATCTTAGTTTTTTAGATACAGCGTCTTCAAGCTGCTGCCAAAGGGTTTGAGGCAGCGCGGGTGGCGCTTTTACTTTTTTTGGCTTCTGCTCATCGGGCTCGATCACGATATAAGCCTTTTCACCCTTTTTTATTAGCCCTAAATCTTTTCTAACCAACAATTCAATATATTGCGGGTCATGACGGAGTTTTTTGATTTCATCTCTGAGCTCTCGATTGCCCCCAGACCTCAGAGCCTTATCTTTTGTTAGTGAGTCAATTTCAATTTTTTGCGCAAAGCGTTTTTGAATTGGTGAGGCGGCCCATGCTACGGCCAGTAAGGCTATGGAGGTCAAAATTACCGTCATCACACGTTTTCGTGACGACTTACCCGTACGACTTGATATGTGGCCAGTTTTATTTATTTTGCTGTGTCTAATCAACGTTTATTTATTACTTAAGCCTTGCTAATCATAGCATAAGTCTTTTGGTGAGCAAGCTTAAAGCTTGCATGTCGTACGGTAGTGTCTTTAACTTTCTATATTTTCGGGGTGAGAATATATTTCGGCCCGGTTTTTTCTGAGGTAGCCGACGATTGTTACGCCTGCTTTTTCCGCCAATTTCACTGCCAAATCTGTGGCGGCGGTGCGTGTGATAACTATTGGCAAACTAGCCTTTGCCACTTTAAAAAGCATTTCTGAGGAGATTCGCCCGGTCGTAAAGATCATGGTATTTTTTAAGTCCAACTTATTAATTAGCGACCAGCCAATGACTTTATCGACCGTGTTGTGGCGACCGATATCTTCAGCTGTAAACAAGATATCTTCTGAACTGGACAAGGCGGCGCCATGAACTCCACCCGTTTCTTTATATATAATCGCTTTTTGCATAAATTGAGTCTGCAGGCTTACGAGAGACTTCAATGATATCCGCAGATCACTTTTGACCTCGGGAACGGTACTCAGATAATCGCTGATCATGGCCCCTCCCCCACATCCGGAAGATACGGTACGTTCTATAACCTCAGGAAGATCCCCACTAATTTCAATGAAGACGATAGCACGCTCAATATCAACGAAGATTTTATGAACTTCCCTAGCGGTGCTTATTAAATCATTAGACCAGAGCCATCCGTAAGCCAGCTCTTCTATCCGCTCTGGCGTGGCCATTAAGGTCACAATATATTTATCGTTCACATATATTCTTAGCGGTTTCTCAACCGGCAAGTTAGCCATTTTTTGATCCTCCGGCCTTTTCTTTGCCAATCATCAAAATCGCTTCTCTGACGTCGTCCCAGGTATTGATATTAAAAAAAGATCTGAGATCAGGGTCGATCTTCTTTATCTGCTCTTCCGGAACATGTATTGCGCTAGCCTTTTTGTAGAAGTTTATTATCTTGCTGTCGTGATTTGATAATTGCGTGGATATTAAGTCAATGCACTGGTCGCCGTAGACAGCGTGAAGCGGCTCTAGCTTCCCGTCAATTTCAGGAACTACGACATCTGCTTCTACGTCGATTTGAATTAAGTATTTAACTAGTTCTGGTGAGACAAAGGGCATATCGTAAGCAACAATAAAAGCTCTTTTGCTCTGCATGCTTTTGAGCCCCGCCAATATGCCGCCGAGAGGACCCAAGTGTGGAACTTCATCCCTCGCAATTTTGAACTCCTGAGAAGCCGGGTGAGGGGCTTGATCGTTTGTTACGTAAATAACTTCATCAAACAGTTGGTTCATATTAAGCAGTGAGCGTTCAGCAAGGGATATCTCACCAACCATTAGGCTCCCTTTGTCCCGGCCGATACGACTGCTCTTGCCCCCCGCCAAAAGTATTCCGCTGATATTATTGATTTTTCCCACTAAAATACCTCAAGTTTCAAGTTCGCTCTTTACGTTGATCAGCTGAATAATATCGGCCCTGGTGACGATTCCGACCAGGTCTTTTTCTCCGTCCACAACAAGCAGGTGGCCGATGTCATTTTCGGCCATTTTCCTGAGGGCATTAACAGCTTCGTCGTGTGGATTGATAAACATGTTCTCGTCAATGGGCTCTATGATTTGACCGGCTGTTTTTAAAGGCCATTCATCTCGCGGTATTTCTTTTACATCGTGCAGGGTGACAATGCCAAGTAACGACCGGCCTTCTACTATTGGAAAACGACCGAACCTAAATCTCAAGAAGTAATGATTGACGAGTTCTTCTAAAGAAAGATTTGGTGATATCGTTTCTACTTCCGGGCTCATTATCTGCTCCACCAGGACATTTGAAAGCGATTGATGGAGAGCCATTTGCCGAAAGCTGGCAACGGCAGATTGATTTAGAAACCACCCTATTAAGATAAGCCAGACCCCGCCAAGCTGACCCAGTAAGAACAGAAGAACCCCAAATGCTATCAGCAACAGGCCGACTCCTTGACCAGCCTTGGAAGCAATTACCGTTGCTCTCTCAAGATTTTTAGTCATATACCAGACAGCAGCTCTCAGAACTCGACCCCCGTCGAGCGGAAATCCCGGCGCTAAGTTGAAGATTGCCAGAATGAGATTAACCTCACTAAGCCATGCGAATGCAGCGTAGTAAACGCTTGAAAAGCCAAGAGCCATTAAGCCCATATACACAGCAAAGAAAAGTGCCGCGAGCAGAAGGCTGGAAGCGGGCCCGGCGATCGCCATCTTAAACTCCGCCCCCGGATCCTTCGGCTCCTCTGACATCTGGGACATGCCTCCGAATATGAAAAGCGTGATCTTTTTGATCGGTATATCGTTGAGGTTAGCCACAAGGGAGTGCGATAGCTCATGCAATAATAAGGAAATGAAGAAGAGCACTGAGCTGAATACACCGATGGCAATATTTGCGAAAACACTGTTCCGGGGAAACTGCTCAGGAAACAAGCTGAAAGATAAAGTGACGGTAACTAAAGCAAAAATAACGAACCAGCTGTAACTGATAAATATCTCAATTCCAAAAACCCGTCCGAGCCTGATGTCGTTATGCATACCTACACCCTCTTTTGTTTGAGAGACGAATAACAGTGCCATTATACTCCAGGGGCAGAGCAGCGTCGCTTCCCATTTGACAACCCCTGGCAAACTATGATAATTCAAAGCGGAAATGTTTTTATCCAAGGTTTTGGGAATGAAGTGGAATCCGTTGTTGAGGAGAAAAGAGATAAATTGATAGTTGTAGTCGGTTCAGTAGCGCTTGATAAAGTTAAGACACCTTTTGGCCAAGTTGATGAAATGCTTGGAGGTTCCGCCACACATTTTGCCTGTGCCGCAAGTTTTTTTACCAAGGTCGGATTGGTCGCGGTTGTAGGCTCAGATTTTCCGGACGAGCATATTGATTTTTTAACGGCTCGAGGAATTGATCTGTCAGGTTTAGAGACACAAGATGGGCAAACATTTCGGTGGGAAGGATATTATGAGTACGATCTAAACCAAGCCCACACAATCGATACCCAGTTGAATGTTTTTGAGAGCTTTGAGCCGAAGTTGCCCGAAAATTATAAGGATACGGAGTTTCTTTTTCTTGCGAATATAGACCCCGATTTACAGCAAGCGGTACTATCGCAAGTTAATGACGATGTGTTTAGCGTATGCGACACGATGAACTACTGGATAAGCAGTAAGCCTGGCTCTTTAACAGAGCTAATTAAAAAAGTGAACCTTTGTCTTATGAATGACTCGGAGGCCCGAGAGTTTTGTCAAACATTCAGTATGCTTGAATCGGCCAAAAAATTGATCGCTTTGGGCCCGGAGGCGGTAATACTCAAGAAGGGTGAGCACGGAGCTTTAATGTTCACAGAGTCAACTCATTTCTCGGCCCCGGCTTTTCCAATTGAGGAGATCAAAGATCCGACCGGCGCCGGAGACAGTTTTGCCGGCGGCTTTCTTGGTCATCTCTCGAAAACAGGTGATCTATCGGAGCCAAATATAAGGAAAGCAATAATTTACGGTAGTGTTATGGCTTCGTTCAACGTCGAAGGGTTTGGCGCTCAAAGACTTACCAGTTTAACTAATGACGAAATTGAGTCGCGATTTGATTTGTTTAGGTCAATTACCCACTTCTAAACGGTAAACCGAGCGCCGTCAAGCGCTTTTGAGCACGCGCAATTTCGGGATGTCGGAAGCTCAGGGATAAGCTTAAAAAGAAAATCTCTAAGTTTTGCGTTATTGTCGTTGAACGTCTTAACGACCTCGTCAAGGGTTACAGCTTCAATGTCTGGGTGGTCCTCAAGGCCCACGTCCCAATCGGTTATAAGCGAGATATTTAAATAGCAGATTTCAAGCTCACGTGCCAGGACACACTCCGGATATTGCGTCATATTTATGACGTCCCACCCATGAGAAGAAAACCAGCGGCTCTCGGCTTTTGTGCTGAAGCGAGGCCCCTGAACAACGACAACGGTGCCGGTTTTGTGGATGTCCAACCCTAAATCCCCACCAACACGAGCCGCGATAGCCCTCATTTCGGCGCAATATGGTTCAGCAGTGCTGATATGAGTTGAAATCGGACCGTTGTAGAATGTATCACCACGTCCTCGCGTCCGGTCGATGAATTGGTCGCACAAAACAAAATCCCCAGGCTTGACATCAACTTGCAAACTACCGCTTGCGCACGGACCGATAATTTGGGTAACCCCGAGCTCCTTCATAGCATAGATGTTGGCTCGATAATTTAGATTGTGGGGAGGATGCTGGTGTTTTGACCCGTGCCTCGGCAGAAAAGCCACTTTTCTGCCACCCAAATCCCCTACCGAAATACTTTCGCTCGGTGGGCCATATGGCGTTTCAACAACTAATTCGCGTACGTCCTCAAGGAATGAATAAAAACCAGAACCACCAAAAATACCAATCTCTGCCACCTGCTCAGTCAAGTAAATGCCTCCTTAGTTCTTATCTTTTTTGTTTCATGAAACCGATCTACATGATTTTTGCTTTGGGTTCGCTCAGTGGGCTCACACGTTTTTTTATCACACGGTCCGTCTCCCCAAGGAACCTACAGGTTGAGTCAACGTGACCCTCGTCACGTCCTTTTCCGTATCGCGCAGCGAGTGTCGCTGCCTTTTCCAGATCGAGATCGGAAATCGCGTCGCCCCGGACGAGTGTCGTAGGACCCGTCCATTCATCAATAGTTACCAGCCAATCATTGTTCGTCGATAACTCTTCGAGACGCTTGTTTTCATTCTCGTCTCTACCCACAATAATCTGTGTTGCCCCTGAATCGCCGGAAAAGTGACGACCCACCTTTAAGAGGAGCACATCGTTCTTTGAGGGATTCTCACGTATCTCAAATAAATGCCGCAGTTTGTCGGCGAAATGTTTTTCCGTGAGCAAGCAGCCCCCGGCAGGACACGGATAATCGTCAACGCCCAGCTCCGCGGCTAATTTGATCTGCGGGCGTCTTGACCGCCCCGAAATCTTAAGAAGTTTTGACCTGTCTATCCATCCCTCTTTTTCGGGAATCGTTGGCTCAAACAATTGAGCGGACAATGGGCGCACGATCAAACCCGTCAAGCCGCTATCGCGTTCAATCGTAGCGATTGCGTCCAGACGTTGAGACATGGGTCTCTCACCCAAAACCTCGCCCGTGATCAAGAAAGATGCTCCTTCCTCCTCCATGAGCGAGGCCGCTTTCTTGAACATCAGAATGCGGCAATCGAGGCAAGGGTTTAGGCCGCGGCCATAAGAGTATTTAGGTTTCTGAACAACTTTAATAAAATCGTCAAACATCGGGATGATTTTCAAGGGAATGCCATATTCTTGGGATGCCTTTCGAGCCTCACTCATGCAACTGGTCTTTGCCGTGCAGTTGCAAAATGGGGTCACATAATTCAAGGCGACCATATCAATATTCTGTTCTTGCATCAGCCTAACCGCTAACCGGCTGTCAAGACCGCCTGACAGCAGTGCGAGCGCTTTTTTCTTTGAAGTCATATGCATATTCATATCCTTTTCGGGCTGTCTATACTCTATCTTTTCTTCTGATCCAAGTACATAAGCATATTACAATTGGACCATTAAACCATACCTATCCGTGATGGTTGTGGGATAATGAATTATGAAGACAAGGCCGGCTCATTGGCTCAAACACTTTTCAGAACCTCGGTTAATCGGCCCGCTTGAATCGGCGAATACTGTCGGTAGCGCAGGCGGCGGTTGCGGGGATCATGTGCGCATATACCTAAGGATTAATGGTGACACTATCGAAGAAGCGGCTTTTTTAGCTTCCGGATGCCCGGCCGCTATCGCGGGCGCGTCGGCTTGCGCTCAATTAATTGCCGGGAAAAACTTTCTCAAGGCGGCTCAAATTACGAGCGAAGGATTGGCTCGCCACCTTCAAGATCTACCTGAAAAACGTTCCTCTTGTCTGGATTTAAGTATCGCCGCGCTAGCTAATGCAATTGAAAACTACGAACGCGACCAGGGCCTATTTGTTGACGGCTCTGAATTAATTATCGCGGCTATGAGCGGGGGTGTTGATAGCGCGATCGCTGCCGCGCTCTTGCATCAACAAGGAGACCAACCCCTAGGCATTACATTAAGATTACACGATTTCGCGAAGTCAGCCACTCGCGCTTGTTGCGCGCCGGAGGATATAGCTGACGCCAGATCGATTGCCGCTAAAATTGGCTTCCCTCACCTTGTGATTGATATGAGGGAGGAGTTTAGTTCGGAAGTCATTGATCATTTTTGTAGATCGTATCTATCCGGGCAGACGCCGAATCCATGTGTGGAATGTAATCGGCGAATACGATTTAATCATTTCTTGAAGAAAGCAAGAGATTTTGGAGCCTCGCACCTGGCAACTGGTCATTATGTTGGAATCCACGAGAAGCCAAACGGCGCCTTTGAGGTAGTCAGGGCAAGAGATCTGGGAAAAGACCAGTCATATATGTTTTGGGCCGCCACGCAAGAGGTCTTAAAAGGTTTTCGAGCACCTTTAGGCGAGATGACAAAAAAAGAGGTCCGCGAACTTGCGAAAGAACTTTCACTAGATGTTGCAGAAAAGCCTGATTCCCAAGATGTTTGTTTTGTTCCAGACGGTGACTATGCTCGATTTGTCACTGAGTCAACTGGCCATCTCCCGACTCCCGGACCGATTATTAATATTGATGGAGAAAAAATTGGCGAACATAAGGGTTTAATTCATTATACGGTTGGCCAGCGGCGGGGACTCGAGATATCTGCCCCTGATCCGCTGTACGTGCTCAACCTTGACACGCAGGCAAACGCATTGCGGGTAGGCGGCAGGTCAGATTTATATCGTAAAAACTTTTTGGTTTCTGAGTTGAATCTGATTGGCGTAAAGCCAGGTCAAGGCTCATTTAATGCTGAGGTCATGATCCGCTATAATAGCCCGATGGTAAAAGCGAGAATTGAGCCTATAGCGGCTGAAAGAGCGAATATCGAGCTCGAAGAATCATTTGGTCCTATGGCACCGGGGCAATCTGCTGTTTTTTATTCTGAAAACGTGCTTTTGGGAGGGGGCATCATCGAATAGCTGATTTTTTTAAAAAGCGCTACCCTTCCAAACCTCCATCAAGTTGCTCTACAACGACACCGACCTCATCAAGGTATTTTAGGCCCTTTTGCAAGGATTCCATTGACGCATCCATCTCAAGAACTACCCAGCCAACTTTGGCTTCCACATTGGCTCGCCTGATGTTGGTAACAATATCAAACTTCTTGCCAAGATTATAAATCGCCGGTTCCTTGATGAGTTTCTCTGGAAAAGTAAGCTTTATTTTTAGCTTGGCCACAATACATCTCCTCTTGTCTTCTTTGACACATGATATAAGAAAATTCAGTCGGGTTAAACCAATGCTCAAGGTTTCCCAGCTCTTCCAAGTATGCCCCTGATCATTTTGGGCAAGAAACGAACTTCTTCGGTACCAAGAGCTTTGTTCAGGGCTATATAAATAGTTCCTCCCAAAAGCGTGCTAATCACCAAAACTATGAGATTCTCGGTCGTATCTGAGAAAGCGAGAGTGAACGTCGTGAAATTACCAGCGATCACAATAAACACTCCCATAATCGCGGATATTAGAGCAAACTTCGTTGTTTTGAGTAGCAAGGCCCGCCCGTTTATCGGGCCTATTCTTTTCTTTAGCAAGTAAATAAGTAAACTCATGGTAGCAAGATAAGTTAAGCTGTGGCCCATTGCCAAACCGGCTACGCCAAAATGCCTTACCAACAAAAAATTTAACCCGATATTTAGCGGGACGCCCAAGGCGTTTACTTTCATTGATGTTTGCGTGTCTTTAAGCGAATAAAAAACCCTGTTAAAGAGCATGAATAATGAAAACGGCAAAAGTCCGAGAACGAAATATGCCATGACCTCGGCAATTTGAAGTGCATCAGGCACAGTAAATTTTCCAAGGATATTTGCGAATATTAAGATAAATATCTTTGAACTTAAGAGGAAGAGACCGATGCTCACGGGAATTATGATGAACGCGGTCGTGCTTATGGCCTTAAAAAGCGTTTCTTTAAAGGCGCGAAAATTTGATTTGGCCGCTTGTTCGGCAAAATCAGGAAACAGGACAGTTGAAATAGAGGCCGCAAGAAGACCATACGGCATTTGAAAAAACCTCCAACCATACAAAAAAGCAGTTACTCCGCCTGTAAACTGCCAGGCCAGAGCATTTGAAACGGTGAGCCCTATCTGATTGCTTGCTACATAGACGACAACCGGTAAAGCCAAAATCGAAAGCTGTTTAAAAGCCGGATCGCGAAAGTCAATAACCGCGTGATACTGCCAACCGATCTTGAACAAGGCCGGAAGTTGCACAAGGGCCATGGCCGCTATTCCAAGCGTAGTTCCAAGCGCCAAAGCGATAAGCGCGAGGTTCGGATTACTTTCCTTGAGAGGCAAATAAAAAAGAACAATCGTCAATATCACGACCACATTATTGAAGATCGGAGCAAGCGCTGGCATTGTAAAGCGTCGATGTGCCTGGAGTATGCCATTGAGCAAGGCGGTTAGACCATAAAACACTATTTCCCAAACAAAGAACTTAAAGAAGAAATTAAGTTGCGCGATGCTTACCTTATCTGTCGGAACCAAGAAAGTTTGAACTCTCACGAAATAGTAAGAAAAGATTGACCCCAGAAGCGCAATCCCGACAAGGAACAATATAGCTATGTTCATGATGTTGCTTACAGCTCTCCACCCGGCCTCCCCTTCTGTGACCCGACTGGTAATAAAAATAGGAATCAGTATTGAAGTGAGAATCCCGCCGGCAATCAACTCATAGATCATATTTGGCATCATATTTGCCAAATTGTATGAATCTTGAAGGCGAGAGTATCCAAGAGCCTCAGCGATAAAAAGAAGGCTAATAAACCCCGTAACGCGGCTCAATGCGGTGGCAATTGAGACAATGCCGGTCGAACGACTCAGATTAATTTTTCTGTCTGCCAAGTATTTTTCTCCCGGATTCGTGCGTCAAGGGCTGAATAATCATAGCATAGCTGGGGCATAAACTTGCGTACCGCAATTAATATGTGATAACATCCCAATGCTTTTACGCGGGGGAAATAAATTGGCAAATATTAAATCGGCAATCAAAAGAATAAAGGTCACTGAGGGTCAACATGAGCGCAATAAAGCAGTGCGCTCAGGCATTAAAACATCAATTGCAAAGTTTCGTGCGGCCGTGGACAAGAAAGACAAAAAAGCCGCTAAGGAAGCATACGATAATTCGGTAAAGGCTTTGGATTCTGCAGTTTCCAAAAAAGTAATCCATCGCAACAACGCCGCTAATAGGAAATCCGCTCTCTCGAAGGCGCTTGGTTCGATCAAAAAGAAATAGATCTCCAGGGTCTTATCTTCCGCACAAATCAACAATTGTCTTTTCAAGCAAAAGCTTAGGTGAGGTTGAGCTGTTTTTTCTTGCGTGATCAATCTTGACCAGCGACATCAAGGCAGCTTTGAGCTGAGGCAAAGTAAAAAGACGGCTTTGTTTTTCCAAATAGTAAGTTTGACCGGGGCTAACGCCAAGCACTTTGGCTAAATTTTGACCCCGCATTCCTTTGCCCTTGGTCTTCGTCAGAAGGAGCAATCGGAATTGGCGTTCAAGTAAACTAAATATTCGACCAAAAGCCGAATCACGCATTAAGATAGTCGAAAGTTGAGCTAGAGCCATCTCAGCATTACGGTCAATAACTGTGCCTATCAGGTCAAAAACCTCTGCCTCAAAAGCCGCGGCCGCAACGTGCTCGACCATAGTTTTATCAATCTCTTTAATGTCTTTGCCTGCGGCATCAGAGATCTTGGCTATCTCATTTTCCAGTCGATTAAGGTTATCCCCGACCCGCGCCAATAAAAAATCAAGCACATCGTCGTCGATAGTTTTGTCTCGGGACGCGAATCTTTTTTTGGCCCATGAACTGGTACCGCCTTTTAGTTTGTATTCATGAACTTGAGCTACGCTGGAGATCGAACAAGCCTTAAATATCTGGTTTTGTTTCAATTTCTTAGGGGCGTCTTTGCCGTCTAAAGATGTTGTGACAACTAAGACCGTTTGAGGATTCGGGTTGCCAATGTAGTCCAACAAACGTTTTTGGTCAGCTTTCTTTATTTCCAGAATGTCGCCAATAATTATCAAGCGTTGCCCGCTAAAGAAAGACAAGGTCTCCAATGAGACCATTATTTCGTCCATATCATTTTCAAGAAGACTAAAACTAGTAACCTGCAAGGTTTCCTGGTCGGCAGTCGAAATCTTGGCGGTAAGCCTATTTAACGCTTCTTTGAGCAAAAGAGCGTATTTTCCGTATATGAAATAGATGAGCTCAAACTTGGTGCTATCTTCTGCCATATTTCTATTTTATATTATAGCCCTGGCTTTTCCGAACGAAATAATTACTTATCGCTAACCATTTCTATCGATTTTCCGTCGGTGCCAATATAGATATCTCCGTCTTGATCAGTTCTCAGAGTTTTCAACGTAAACTTATTCAACCGGCGAAGCGTGATCTGGTGAGGATGGCCAAAAGGATTGTTTCGCCCGACAGAGATGATCGCGTATTTTGGTTGCACTTTCTTAAGCAGGTCGATAGTCGTACCATTTGCGCTTCCTTGGTGCGACACTTTCAAAACCTGGGATTTTAGGTCGACGCTGCTCTCACTTAACTCACCGATAGCTTCTTCTTCAATGTCGCCGGTTAAGAGTAGACTAAATTTCTTATATTCGATTCTTGCGACTATGGAGTTATTGTTAACATCAGAATTGCTACCGATTATCAGATCCTTTCTGGGCCAAAGAATTTTAATTTCAATCTCCCCTACCTGGTACTTTTGGTGCATACGACCAATTAAACGCGGAATATTGTTGACTGCCAAGGCTTGCCTGAAGTCTCGATAGGCGTCGGAATCATACTTAATGCCCGGCTCAATAACCGCGGCAACAGGGTATTTCTTCACAAGCTCAGAGACCGAACCTAGATGGTCCGCGTGAGCATGTGAGATGATTACCAAGTCCAGGTGGTTGACTCGGCGCTGGCGCAACTCTCGATCGAGTAAAAAGAAATCCCGACCTCCATCGATCAATATCACGGAACCGTCTCCCGATTTTATGAGCGTAGCGTCCCCTTGCCCGATATCAAGAAAGTGCACAGATAGGGCTTCGCGCTGAATTCCTTGGGCCAGATTTATCCAAAGCCCGGCGGTCTGTGCCGCAATTATAAAGATTATTATCGCTGACATGGTTAGCCTTCTCTTGAGGGATCGGAAGGCTGCGAAAACCATTAAAGTCAGAACCAGAAAAAGAACCGCATACGCAAGCGACGCTTGCATGTCAATTGTGGAAGCGGGGATATTTGCGAAGACCGACGAAGTCCAACTGACGAATGCAAGAGGTGGTGAAAGCGTTGCGAATATGTATCCGGCAAGCGTCGGCCAGAATGTCGACATGAAGGCGGCCAGAAAACCAACGACAGTGACATAAGCGACAACGCCGGAAGCCATCGGATTTGCAAGAACAGAGAGTGTCGACAACTGACCGAAATAGTTGATTAGAAAAGGGGCTACTGCTATTTGCGCTCCAAGGGTGAGTGAAAATGCTGAGACAACTTTCGATCTTTCATTTTCAAACAGCTTAGCGATAAGTGGCGCCAAAACCAGGAGGCCGAAGAGACTTGCGAATGACAATTGCCAACCGATGTCAAAAAGCGCTCTAGGGTCAATGGCCAGTAAAATTACGGCCGCTATAGATGTAGACGCCAGCGCGTCAACTCTGCGACCGAAAAAAATAGCCAAGTACAAAATAATAGACATGACCACTGCCCGCGCAACTGAAGGCGACGAGCCAACGAGCCAGAGATAAAATATGACGCTGATCAGCGCCAGAGCAGCTGAAGCTGTCTTAGGGGAACTTGCGTATCTCGCCAATATCATTATGAATCCCGCCAACAGGGCGACATTGAAGCCGGAAGCGGCAAACATGTGAAGAAGACCCGCCCGCCTGAAGTTGTCTTTTTCTGCAGGGTCTACATTCTTTTGATCGCCAAAGACAATTGCCAGCATAAGAGAATTATTCTTCTCATTCAGAGCCTTGCCGGACAACTTAGCGATCGACTTGTAAAAGGGATTAGTATGAGTTTCAGCGCGATGTGATTCATATTTGCCTGGAGACATTTTAAGCAGTAGACAACCGAGCAAGACAAAGATAATGAAGATAGTAAGGGTTTGAACTCCGGAGGGCTGAGCGATCGTACGTATCAGTGCTGCTGAACACATAAACATGAAAATAGCCCATAAGGCGAGATAGGGTAGATCTATCAGGGAAGCTAAGGAAATGCCCGCCATTGTGCCGAGGGCGACCACTACTGCCGGAGACAAGTTATTCTACTTTGACAGAGTCTTTGATTTGCTGATATTTTTTTGGGCCGATACCACTGACATCATTAAGTTGCCGAATGGTCTTAAACCCACTGTGTTTTTGTCGCCAATCAACTATTCTTCCGGCCAGAACCGGGCCAATGCCATCTAAGCTTTCAAGTTGAATTGTTGCGGCTGTATTTAAATTAACCAGTGGATCCTCAGAATCCGCGTCATAGATCAGAGGCGAGCTTGTTTCGCTTAAGCTCCTGATTTTAGGCACAACGATCTTCTGGCCATCCGTCAGCTTGGTTGCCAGGTTAATAGCGTCGATATCGCCGTCTTCAACGACCCCACCGGCCGACTGTATGGCCTCAGCGGCTCGTGCGCCAAGCTGCAATCGATATAAACCGGGCCTTAGAACAGAACCCCCAACATGAACATATATCTGCGTAACCGCTTTCTCTTTTTTCTTGACGGCAACGCGCCGTTTGGGCTGTTCGAGTCGGGGCTTCGTAATCCGGGTTTGTTTGTTAACCAAGAGGCCCGCAAAAGCTATTGCTATCGCCAGCACGGTGACAACTATAACTTGGGGTCGACTAAAACGTGTCTGCTCTTTGAGGGAGCGCATTTGTTCTTTGAACCAGTCACCTAAATCAGGAGGAATCGTCATAATGTCTCAAATTATAGATTGAAGGAGTTTAGAAGTAAACTAAGGCAGTAGTATTATAAGTTTAAGTGTCTAAAATCTTTCCTGCGATCTCAGAGGTCTTCTCTAGAATTATACGAGCCTGATCTTCGCTGAGGCTTCCCAATCCGCAGCCCGGAGTAATGATGCTATGTTTTGCAAGTATTTCCTGCGTAAGGCCGGTCTTAAGGGCGACTTTTGAAAAACCGCTTCGGAGTCGGGTCTTCAGCTCATCAACACTGACGCTTGCCCCTTCCGCTGAAGCCGGTATTATGCCCCAAGCCAGAAATCCGTCATTTTCAATAAAATCTTTGAGCTCTTTCGCATAGAGAGTTATGGTGTCAAGGTAACTCCAAGCGTCGAAAGCAATTATGTCGTTTCCAGCAGCCATCAAAATCGACCAATCCGTGTTTCCGCAACAATGACCACCGGTCAAGCAATCAACGGAGTCAATGATTTCCTTGAGCCTTTTAATCGCCAGCTCGTTGTCGATAGGGACTGAAGCGGATCCGATAGATTGAAGCATCGGTTCATCAAAAAAGACAATCGGCACCTCACAATATTTTTCCATTAACCGAACCAGCCATTTGGCTTTCATGGCCGTCGCTTTTGTCAAAACATCCATCATTTGCTCGTTAAAGAGTAGCGCTTTATTGTTTTGATCTTTCAGGATCAAACCCAGCGTAGTTGGTCCCGTCAACTGCCCCTTGAGGACAAGCGGCGACAAGCCTCGTCGTTTGATCGTCGTGATCATGGCGTCTAAACCGGAGAGGAATTCTCCTGAGATCGCGTATTTCGATATATCATCATCGAGATAGCTATTGTAGAATACTTCAAGATCTCCCGAGATATCCTTGGTGGTATCGAAAAAGACACGACCATTCTTCTCATCGGTCACCATGCCTGGCAGATCACGCGCTTGTTCAACCCCCATGGATTCTCGCCAACTACGTTGAGGTAGCTCCGGCCAGAATGGGCTCTCGGGGAAATTCTCAACTATCATCTCACATGTTGAAACCGGGTCTTCGTTCGGCATGCTTCCAATGCCAAAAGGCAACCCGCTTAAAGCTAGCAAATGTTTTTCGTCACGACTCTTTTTTGTCAATTCAAATCGTCCTAATATAACGTCAAGAAATAGATAAGGGCTACTTAATTGTAGCCCTTATCATTAAAAAACATGAAACTTTTCAAAAATCTACAAGTACTCTAACAAAAACCGTTATTATTCTGAGTCGTTATCTGATGCGCTTTCGTCCGACGCGTCTTGGTCAGCATCTGTTGCCGCCTCGGGATCTTCATCGCTTGGTGCAGCAGTTGATTCGCTACCGGAAGAGTCTTCCGCGCTCGGAATTGTCGGGTGGCTTGGTGGAAGCTGTTCGCTGTTAAGCTGCTCGGGTGTGAGTGACGGTGCGCTCGCCCCCGGGTCTTGCGTGCCCCCATAATCGATCGAAGTTCCCTTCGGGGCAACTGCGTAACCAACCCCAAGGCCGATTACTAGTGATCCAATGATTAGACCGAGTGCCAGGAGAAGAGAAATCTTTTGCTCTGACACATTTGCTTCCTCAGCCGCGACGGGATCTTTTGCTTTTGAGACCGGTTTTCCCTTTGATGGTTTAACCTTCTTCTTTTTACTTTCGTCCGCGCCGTTTTGATCTTTTTCGTCTGTCAATTTCATAACCTCCTGGCTATTTTTCTGGAATTATATCACACTTTTCAAAAATATCACGGTTGTTCGAATGGGAATATCGAGAGGATCTCGCTGGAGTGTCTTCTTGCGAATAAATTTATTAGAGAACTGGTTCGACGTCGCACATTCTTGGCTCAAAACGTCGACTAATACCAGCGCGTTTATCGATTCTTCGTATCGACAAATATGAAAAAGCTAAAAAAATAAGGCCACCCATAATTCCCACCATTTCGGATTGATTATTTAGAAGACCACCGACCACGAGCCCGATCGCGTAACCGAGAAAAAACATGATGATGGGCAATATGTAAACTACAAGGGCCGCGGCTATAACTACTTTAGGTTCAATTTCAATATTTACGGAATCGCCTACATTTGCGTTTAGTCTGTTCCGGACTGTCGCCACCATACGCCCTTCCCGGCTATATCGGCAGGCTCCACAGGCCTCGCAATCTTTAGAGGCCTCCATTTCGACCACTGCGTGATCTCCATTAACACGTACGACTACGCCTTTTTCGCTCATCTACCTCAGCTTTGATCTGACCGACTCAATCTTCTGCAGGATCTCTTCAGTGTCTGGACCAATTGTTTTTCGACCTGAATAAATGATCTTACCCGCAACCATTGTTAGCATAATATCTTCTTGATTGGCTGTGTGTACGAGTGCGGAATATGGATCTGTCAACGGCCTCTGGTGGCTATGCGACATATCAACGACTGTAATATCAGCCTGTTTTCCGGGAACAAGAGAGCCTATGTCTTTTTCGATACCCAAGGCCCGCGCGCCTCCGTAAGTCGCTAACTTTATGAAGGATTCTGATTCATTTTCGGTTACGCTATGATTCGCGGCTCGTTGAAGCAGGAGCCCGATTCGCATTTCATCAAAGAAATCCATAGTATTATTACTGGCAGGGCTGTCTGTACCTAAACCTACCCTGAGTCCAAGTTTAAGGTATTTGCGCAAGGGCGCGATCCCCATCGCCAACTTGGCGCTGCATCGCGGACAGTGAGCGATGGCGACATCGTGATCTTTTAAAGCCGACATGTCCTCTTCGTCAACATAAACGCAATGAACACCTAAAACGTCGTTATCAAAAAGGCCCCACTGGAGAAGATATTTAACAGGAGAAGCTCCGGTTGGCTGCCATAGATGGTCGCTCCAGCCCATCAGGTCGCGATATGCCCCGGCCAGGCGAGATGACCCGTATTTAACAAAATCATATTCATCTTTAGAACCGCTGAGGTGAATTGAGATCTTAAGCTTGTCTGTCCGAGCCCAATCCCCCACCTCTTTAATCAGCCTTGGATTTACTGAATAAGTTGAATGAGGCGCGAGACCAATTTGAAGTAAGGATCCGTCAGTCTCTTCCTGCCATTTAGAAACGGTCTGCTTGGCTTTATCCATAACACTTTTAATTAAGTTGGGATTCATGCCGGATAGCTCATAAAGCATGAAGCCTCTAAGACCGAGCTCTTTAGCCGCTTTTAGGCTCGCCCCCGTGCCGGTCATGTCGGTAATCGTCGTGATGCCTGATTGGGCCGCCTCAATCGCACCCAAGCGCGCAGACACTAACCAATCATCAAAGACGAGAGGTTTAATTTTTTTTGTTAACTGGAGTTTCCAGCCAGTGTATTCAAGGTCTTCGCAAAGTCCGCGCATAGCGCTGAATTCAAGGTGGGTGTGGAGATCTACAAAGCCCGGCAAGATGATTGCCCGGCCAAAATCCCTCACAACTGCGTCGGGGTACTTTTTAGTTAATTCCTCGGCCGAACCTAATTCGACTATTTTGTCGTCCTCAACAACTACGCCGCTATTTTTAAGCGCCGGATCTGTTATCGGAAGAACCCATTTTGCGGAGAGTATTGTCTTAGTCACGCCGCTAATGATACCTGTCGATCACAAACTTGCCAAGCGATATTAAGTCTTTTTTCCCCTGCGATTCACTTAAGTTTCCCGCTGCAGCCTCTGCTTTTACAACATACTCTTTTGCCAGTGACCTGGCTTGCTCAATTGCGCCACAGCGCTTAACTGCCACAACAGCCTCTTCAACCTTCTCTTGAGACGGATTATCAATCGCTTCCGCTATTTCCAGGCAGTTTTCTTCAAGGGCAAATATCATCGGCAGAGTCACCGTGCCTTCTCGTATGTCGTTGCCGGTCGGTTTGCCGAGAATTTTCTCCTCTCCCGTAAAATCCAAGATATCGTCATATATTTGAAAGGCAATTCCAAGGCCCCGAGCATACTCGCGAAGACGTTTTTGATCTACAGCTGAAAGACCTCCTATTATTGCCCCCATAGAGCAAGAAGCTTCAAATAACGCTGCTGTTTTAGCGTAAATGCGAGCCAAATAGTCGTGAACAGATTGATCAAGACGGCGCAAATCTCTTCTTTGGCGGAGCTCGCCCTCGCTAAGAAAAAGAGAGGCGCTAGCTAACGGAGTGATTAATGAATTATTTCCGAAGTCGGAGAGAAGTTGGAACGATAATCCAAATAAGTAATCGCCGATCAAAGTCGCCTGCTCCTCACCGTAACTCGCGTTGATAGTGGGTACACCGCGTCGGGTTTTGGCGGCGTCTAAAATATCATCATGAACAAGGGAAGCGAGATGGATAAGTTCTACTCCCATAGATGAAAGAAATAGTTCTTCACTGTTGGCCTTGTTTCCGAGGCTGGCACAGATAATAACTAGCGCCGGTCGAAGCCTTTTGCCCCCGGCTTCTACGACCTTGACGCAAGGCTCAGAAATATCGCGGGCGCTCTCCCCGATCACTGACAAAAACCGTGCCTCAAATCTTTTAAGTTCGACAAGAACGCCTTTAGAAACTGGTTTTCTGGTGCGCATTTTCTCCTTCATCATAAAAATCACCAAGATGCAAAGCTATTTCGCACGCCGCCACTTGTAGAAGTATTCTGTAGTTGAGCTCTCTTTTCAATAGCTTCGCTTCGGCAGATTGAGTAATCACGCGCGCCAAAATGGAGATAATAGCAGGCTCATTAATTGTCACAACAAGATCTATGGCCTGCGCGTATAGGTAGTCGACAGCAATAAGATGATCCTCTTTTTCCTTCTCATTATTATAAGGTTTCTCTCTTATCCAAAGCGCGCCAGCTAAGACCTCAAGGGCCTGGCAAGTGAGGTATGTTTTGTCGTCCAGGTGTTTTCGATCGAGTTTGAGGGTTTTAAGAAGCAATTCGGAGATATCAAATGAAGAATCTGGAAACAGCTCCCTCACTGACGGCTCCATTTGGCTCATGGTTTCAATTAAGCTGATTTTAACCTGGCTCAAACCGATTTGTTTTTTATCATCCATCATGAGCTCATTTTATCACGGCGCTATTAGAGTCGTTTGGAAAAAACTGTCGATATTTCCGCTTGCCTCTTCGGAATATCCCAGTACTTCTTTAGTAGCCGCTGGGAGTCTTGAGATATCTCAAAGCCTTGTTTAATGTAGAAATCAACGGCTTCCCGGTTCTTTGCGTATGTTCCCACCAGAAGCTCACGCTGACCATCTCCTTTAGCGACCTCTTCGATGTGGCTTAAAAGACGTCTTCCCATGCCCTGCCCCTGGCAGGCAGGCAATACGTAAAGATGACGCATGAGGGCGACGTCTGCTTTCGGCTGGTAGGCCCCGGCCGCGAGCATCAGGCCGCCTTGAACAATTCCCAAAAAACTCATCTCCTCCATTTCTTTGGTTAGTTCAGCCATGGACATATAGTTTGCTGGATCAAAGGCTTCGCCAAATATCCTGGCATAGGCCGCGGAAGCTTTGTTTATTACAAAGTGCAGGTCTTCCTTGTCTGCGCTGTCGCAAGCTTTGATCTCAGGCATATTGTGCCTTTTTGAGCTCCGGTAATCCGTATCATTGATTCTTGCTATCTTGATATTTCCGTCTTTGAAAATAAGGTGGTTGAGCGCTCCTTTATCTTGATATATATGCCACGCCTTTTGTGGTTCCCGGCCCAATATCCGCGCTAGAATGTTCTTGATGCATCCCGCATGTGTAACTATCAAAACTATCTTCGTTTCATCCGCGCTTTCCCCTTCCTGGGAGTCTTCCTGCAGCGAATTGACGACGCTCGACCAACCAGACCAAACGCGATCCGCAAAAACCCTCCAGGGCTCGCCTTCAGGAATATCTGTTGAAAAAGGATCTTTAAACCACTTCTTTACCAGCTCGGGGTCTTTCTCAACTATTTCATCGTGAGTTAAACCCTCCCAAATGCCAAAATCTATTTCATTAAGTAGAGGTTGACGAAGAAGATCTTGATGGTGTAAAAGATTCACGATTTCAGCTGTCTGAGTTGCTCTTTTCATACCGCTCGAGATGATTTTCCTTATCGGCTGGTTTTCAAGATGTGAAGCCAGCAGCCTGCTGTTGCCTTTTCCAAGCTGAGAAAGGCCTAAGTCGGTTCGCCCAATATAGCGGCGTTCTTCATTCCAAATCGTTTCGGCGTGACGCGCCAAAATTATCTTAAGCATAAGTTGACAATAAGCCGATCGCTAGAAAAATTAACACTGCTGATAATTCCACGGTGGCTCCCAAGGTGTCTCCAGTAGTTCCTCCGAAAAAAAAGCGGAATACTTTGGCCGCAAAAACGGCGATCACGATCAAAATCGGTATGATCAGAAGATTTGCCCAACCCAACCTGTAAGATGCCGCGGCGATTATCACTAATGCAAAAAAGCTGGAAGTAAGAAAGCTTGCAAATTTAGTTTCTTTAGTAAAGATATGAGCTAGACCATCTTTGCGAGCAGCAGGTAATCTCCACAACAGGAGAACCATAGGCCATCTGGCAAGCGCCGGCACAACAATGATCGCAAGAAGCCTTGGCGAAGCCGTTAAGTTGTTGAGGAAAATGAATTGCAAGAGCAAAACAATTGTAACTGCGGCCACTCCCATCGGGCCTATGGCTCCATCCTTCATGACTTTTAGCTTTTCGCTTCTCTCTTGTCTGCTTGCTAAGGCATCAACCGTATCGGCTAGCCCGTCAAGGTGTAATCCACCGGTTATGATTACAAAAAATAAAATTATTAGCACATTGCTTGCCTGGGTGGGCATAATTTGGTCGAGAGCTAAGCTTAGGGCTGCTGCCAGTCCTCCAATTATCAGACCCACAATGGGGAAATATGCCATTGAGTTTCCAAGAGATGATTTTTCTGGTCGCGCAAAAGTCTTGATCGGTATTATGGTCAAGAAACTTATCGCAATCAAAAGGTAATTTATTTGATCAAGAACGATCATTTATATTACAAACACCACTTTATTTAATCTTTTCGACAGAGATCTGTCCGGAAACGCTGGCTTCTTCAAATGTGGCCATATCCCGCATAAGCTTGGCTGCCGAGTGAATGATATTCATGGCAATAACGGCTCCCGTCCCCTCACCAAGTCTCATATTCATGTGTAGCATCGGCGTTAATCCAATTTCCGCGAGCGCGAGCGAGTGTCCGGATTCAGCTGATAAATGCGACGCTATCATATAGTTTACTGATTTGGGGGCGATCTTTGCCGCTAACAGAGCCGCCGCGCTCGAGATAAAACCATCAATTACTACCGGAGTGCGCCGACGTGCGCAAGCCAAGATAACCCCGCTCAACCCCGCAATCTCCAAACCACCGACCTTGTGCAAAACATCAAGCGGATCTTGGCGCTGAGGCTTGTTGACGTTAATCGCTTTTCTGATCGCCAATAGTTTTCTGTCTAAGCCCTCATCGTCAACGCCCGTTCCCCGTCCAACTATGTCTTCTAAACCAATCGATCCCAAGATCGAAATGATCGCGCTGCTGGCGCTCGTGTTTCCGATACCCATATCGCCGGTAGCTATCAAAGAAGCTCCCTTAGCGACAACTTCTTCGGCCACTTCGACCCCGACGAAAATCGCGGCTAAAGCTTCTTCTCGAGTCATCGCGGGGCCTTTGTCATATTTGCGGTACCAGGCCGAACCTTCTTCGTTATAACCCGTTTATGGTCAATGACTTGGTTAACTCCGACATCAACAACAACTACCTCCGCTCCCGCATCTTTTGCCAAAACATTCACTGCGGCGCCACCGGCCGCAAAGTTATAGACCATTTGAGCGGTCACAT
>JAUVQD010000039.1 GCA_030598355.1 Actinomycetes bacterium | reverse complement strand
TTGGATCATCGGCGCAAGCGAAGTGAGTGAAGATTCCTTCGATGACTAAGCCGGGGAGGAGGCTAATGGCCTCATATAACGCGACGGCCTTTTCTGGTCTTACACCGACCCTGTGCATACCTGTGTCCACCTTTAGATGAACCTTGACAGTGGCTGCTTTTTTTTGCGCCTGTTTGCTTAAGGATTTTGACAAGTCGGTCGAGTAGACAGCTGGTATTAGATCATAGGATATGATTGCCTCAGCCGCCGATGTTGGCGGTTCGCTAAGGACCTGGATTGGCACAAGCAAACCTGCTTCACGTAGCTCAATGGCTTCTTCGATAGAGGCAACGCCCAAACGATCAGCGCCCGCCAGAACAGCGGTTTTTGCTACCCGGATAAGGCCGTGTCCATAGGCATTGGATTTGACAACGGCCATTAGCTTTGTCTGCTTAGGCAGCTGGGAGCTGATGGTTTTCAGGTTGGCCCTAATAGCCCCAAGATCGATTTCTGCCCATACCGGACGGATCATTTTCAGTCACGACCCAGACTTCTAACAATATCTCGTTTGGTAATTATCCCGATCACTTTGTCATCTTCTGTAACCGGGAGAATGCTGACGTGTTCTTTCATGATCACCGTCGCCACATCTTCGAGTGAGGCCTCAGGTGAAGTTGTGATGACTTCTGTAGTCATGATGTCTTTGACTTTCACGGCCACAGCCTTTTTTAGAGTTTTTTCAAACTTCGCTAAACTGCCGAGGTATATATAACTGTCCAGTAATTGAATATAGGTGGGAAAGTGCAGTTTTACATCTTGGATAATCAAGTCGCTTTCGCTAACAATACCGATCATTTTACTCTCGCTGTTTAAAACAGGCGCGCCACTGATACGTTTTTGGCTAAGTGTATGGGCGGCTTCGGTTACCGTCGCCGTTGGCGTCAGGGTAATCACTTTTTTTGTCATAATGTCTCGAGCCCGAATATTATCCATCTCTTCCTCCGTTTTGCTTAAGTTTTTATTCTAGCGCCCTCTTGAAGTTCTTTTATAGCGGCAGGCAGATAGTTTAACAAGTCTGTGGCTACGAGGGCAAGCTGGGTGCGATATTTCGCGCCTATGTCACCGGCTAGACCGTGGAGGTAAACCGAAAGAACCGAAGCGGGATAAATAGGCAGGCCCTGGGCGATTAAGCCTGTCAAGAAACCGGCAAGAATGTCCCCGGTTCCGGCGGTAGCCATACCCGGGTTTCCGGTGGGATTAATATATAGACAACCACCACCGGCAATGACGGTTCGAGCCCCCTTCAAGATCACCGTAATTTTCCAGTCTTTGCTAGCGGCTTCTGCCCAGCTCAATCTATCTGACTGGATTATTTCAGCCGATGTTCCCAAAAGACGCCCCAGCTCCCCCGGATGAGGGGTAATGACGGTAGGGCCTGGCCTTTTCAGAAGCAAATCTGTCTTGCCTGCCAATGCGTTGAGTCCGTCAGCATCAATAACAAGCGGTTTTTCTACAGACATCACCAATTGCTGGACTAATGTAGCGGTGCTGGAATGCGTAGAGATGCCCGGCCCTACAAGCACTGCGTCTACCGAGGGGACCATATCAATAATGACGTCGAGAGCTTTCGCTCTTAAAGTTTTGTCGGGGGTATCGGGAAGTGGTTTTGTCATGACTTCAGTCAGTTTTGTTTCCAGGACAGAATTAAGGCTTTCAGGGACACCCAGCGTTACGAGGCCCGCTCCGATTTTAAGAGCCGCTTGAGAGCTCATTGCCACCGCGCCGGTCATCCCAACTGATCCGCCGATCACTAGTACGCGACCACAATCACCTTTATGGGCATCGGTTTGTCGATTGGGTAATAGACGTCTGGACATTGAGCGACTGCCAAGACAAACTTTTGCATGTGAAGAAATAATTGTTTTCTCTATTCCGATATCAGCCACTCTGATAGAGCCGACAAAATTAGCGCCGGGATAGATCGCCATGCCGGCTTTAGAGCAAGTAAAAGTTACGGTACGCGTGGCCTTAACGGCCTCGCCGCGAACTTGGCCGGTATCTGAATTAACGCCCGACGGAAGATCGACAGACAAGATAGTTGCTTTGATTGAATTTATTATTGAGATAGCTTTTGCTGTATTTCCGCGGAGGTTGCCTTTTAGGCCAAAGCCAAGGACCGCGTCGATAACCAGGTCTGCATTGTAAGGTCTTTTTTCAAGACTAAAGGATGTTTTCTTGACGGAGTTGAGTTTTTCTATTGTTCTGAAAGCTCTTTGCGCCGCGCCCGTAAGTTCATCAGCGGCCGTCAGCATTATGACCTCAACATCAAATTGTTGAGCGGCTAAAAGGCGAGCGGCAATAAATCCATCGCCCCCGTTATTGCCTGACCCGCAAAAAACTAGGACCTGGCCGCTTTTTCCCAGCATTTCATGGGCCTCTTTAGCGACCGCGCCGCCGGCTCTCTCCATCAGCTCGTATATGCTGATGCCTTGTTTGGCTACGGCTTCTTTTTCAATTGCTTTCATCTGTTCAACTTTGGCAAGAAGCATGGTTACAGATTAAATGAAAAAGAGGGAATATAGAAGGTTTAGTCGCCAGAGCCAATTGCGATAGCCGACGCCACGGCGCTGTTTTTGTCAAAAGAGAGGCTGATCGCGACCTCTTTAACCCCATTTTCTCGAGCCCTTTGAGCTCCGCCCCCGGAAAGCAAAATATGTGGCCGTCCCTTTTCGTCTCTGGCGATTTCAATGTCGGTCCAACTCATACCGCTTTTGCCTGTGCCGAGAGCTTTGCTTACCGCCTCTTTGGCCGCGAATCTAGCCGCGAAATGCCTCCATGGACGAGGTCTGCTTTGACAGTACTCTCTTTCGGATTTAGTGAAGACACGTTGAGTAAAACGGCCGCGCTTTGTGATCGCCTTTTTAATGCGACTGATTTCGACGATATCGATACCAACGCCTTTTATCATATTTATTCGACGGTTACGCTTTTGGCAAGGTTGCGCGGTTGGTCAACATTGCATCCACGCAATTTAGCAATATAGTAGGCGAGAAGCTGTAAGGGAATGACCGAGAGCAGCGGGGTTAGGGTTTCTAGAGTTTGTGGTATAAAGAAGCAACCGTCAACGTGATTGGCTATATCTTGATCTCCTTCAGTGGAGATTGCCAAAATAGTTCCGCCCCGCGCTCTCGCTTCATAAATATTGCTGACAATTTTTTCATAGACCGAGTCTTTTGGCGCAATGACGACAATTGGCAAACCTGGGTTAATCAAGGCGATTGGACCGTGTTTCATCTCGCCGGCCGGATAGCCTTCGGCATGTATATATGAGATTTCTTTTAGTTTTAGCGCTCCCTCCATAGCCATGGGGTAGCTGGCGCTCCGGCCTAGGAATAAGAAGTCGTGGGCCTCGTGATAGGATTTTGCCCAGTCCATGAGGATATCGGTTTTCGATAATATCGTTTCGATCTTTTTCGGAATAGACAGAAGCTCTTTGGCGGTGGCAATGGTTTCTTCACTGGTTTTATCAAAAACCTCAGCTAAAACGAGCCCCAAGAGGTTTAAGGCGGTCATTTGCGCAATGAAGGTTTTTGTAGCTGCTACTCCTATTTCGGGCCCGGCGAAGGTATAAATACATCCATCCGACTCCCTGGTAATCGTACTGCCGACAACATTAGTGATCGCTAGGATTTTTGCCCCTTGAGCTTTTGCGATAGCGACACCAGCTAGGGTATCCGCTGTCTCACCGGATTGAGAGATGGCAATGATTAGGCTGTCCTTGTCAACAATGGGTTTTCGATATCGAAACTCAGAAGAGCAATCAACTTCAACCGGCATACGTATCCACCGCTCAATTACTTGTTTTGCGAGTAAGCCCGCGTGTAGTGACGTACCGCAGGCGACAACTGTTATCTTTTTGATTTTTTTCAGTTCGCCGTCAGTTAACCCCAGATCCGGCAGACGGACGATCCCGTCGTCAAAGACACGTCCTCGCATGGTCTCTCTGACCGCCATGGGTTGTTCGTGTATCTCTTTGAGCATGAAATCTTCGTAGCCGCTTTTTTCCGCAGCCGCGGCATCCCAGTCAATAGTCATGCTTGATCGGTTTACCACATTGCCATCAAGGTCTTCAATTCGATATTCTTTTTGTGAAAGTTCAGCAATCTCTCCATTTTCGAGCAAGACAATTTGATTTGTATAGTCCAAAATAGCAGGGATATCAGACGCAAGAAAAAATCCGGTGTCAGAAATCCCGACGATCAAAGGACTGTCTTTTCGGGCTCCGATCAGAACGTCAGGAGAGTCTGACGAAATGACGGCCAGCGCAAATGACCCTTCGACTAGACTAAGGGCCGCTTTCGTGGCCGCGAAAAGATCTCCATGATATTCTTCCTCAATCAGGTGGGCAATAACCTCGGTATCTGTTTCGGAGCGAAGCGTATGTCCCCTCTTTTTTAGTTGCGTTCTGAGTTCATGAAAATTCTCGATTATTCCATTATGGACGATCGCGATTTTTCCTCTGCAGTCCAGATGCGGGTGGGCATTGGCCTCAGAAGGCGCCCCGTGCGTTGCCCATCGCGTATGCCCAATCCCTAGAGTATCGTTGAATTCGTCGTAATTAAGGGATTCCTGCAATTTTGCGAGGTTCCCTTCTCGTCTGATTAACTTGAGCCCATCATTTTTAAGAATCGCGATACCGGCGGAATCATAGCCCCTATATTCAAGCCGCGATAAGCCCTGTATCAAAATCGGGGCTGATGTCTGGTTGCCAACGAAACCAATTATCCCGCACATACTATATTTGACCCTCAATTACCTGGCAGATATTGCCGGCAATTCGTTCAGCTTTTTCCTGACTGTCGGACTCAACCATAACCCTGATCACAGGTTCTGTGCCGGACGGCCTAACCAATACTCTTCCGCGATCTCCTAATTCTCGTTGTCCGGCGGCAATAGCCTCCAGAACGCTCGCAGATTCGGCCACGTGTTTTACTCCGTCGGCTTTCAAGTTTCTCATCACTTGCGGAAAAGTGGTCATGACTTTTGTCAGCTCAGAAAGCGGTTTATTAGTGTCACGCATGATTGATAGGAGTTCAATGGCCGTGATGATGCCATCGCCTGTGGAATTGCGATCATGGAAAATTATGTGGCCGGATTGCTCGCCACCAATTGTGATGTCATTCATAACCATTTCTTTTAGTACGAAACGATCCCCGACATTTGTTTTATGGACCTCGATGCCTAGATCGCGCATGGCTAAATCAAAGCCGATATTAGTCATAACGGTGACGCAAATTGCTGGGGGGTTGAGCTTCCCTTTTTCAAGACGGTGTTTCGCGCAGATGGCCATGATGTGATCACCATCAATGAAGGTTCCATTTTCATCAATTGCCAACATTCGATCGGTATCGCCATCAAAAGCGAGACCGACATCAAAGTCGCCGGATTTGACTACTTTCGCTAGAGCCCCCATGTGAGTAGAGCCACAGTTATCGTTTATGTTCAAGCCATCTGGTTCAATACCGAGGGTCGTTGGCGTGATTCCCAGTCGTTGAAAAACTTCGGGCCCAATTTTGTAGGCAGCGCCATTCGCGCAATCTATGGCGACATTTAGGTTGATCTCCCCGTGAGCCCCGGAACAGACATGATCTATGTAAAGCTCAATCGCGTCTCTTCTGTCTATTATCCTGCCGGTGGATTTGCCACTCGCCCTGCCCTCACTGCTTTTCTCTAACAGTTCCTCAATGGCTTCTTCGTTTTCTTCGGATAATTTGACGCCCTCTGAGGCAAAGAATTTAATGCCATTATATTCCGATGGATTATGAGAAGCCGACACCATAGCGCCCCCTCCAGCTCCCAATTTTTGAATGAGCCAGGCCAAAGCTGGCGTCGGCAGAACGCCGAGATCAATTACATCGTTTCCCGCTGCGCATATTCCGCTGGCCAGCGCGCTTTGTAACATATCGCCAGAGCGGCGAGTGTCACGCCCGAGCGCTATGCTGCCAATTTCCGGCGACAAAAATTTAGCGCCAGCCATACCGAGCTTGAAGGCCAACTCCGGGGTTAGATCTTGATTAGCTATGCCGCGAACACCATCTGTACCAAAAAGTCTGGGCAATTGCCCTCCTCTAGTTTTAGTTTTTTAGATTTAACCAATTCTCACAATTTCTAGACTAATAATGTGATTAAAATACCTGGTTATTGCCGATTGCGAGCTGAACACGTTCATTATTATATCTTATAAAGGCTCTTCTTACATGCGGCGAAGCAGATAGCGATTGCAGGGCGAAATATGATGGAATAAGTGTCACAACATCACCGGTTTTTAAGTTTTGATCGGACCCTGACTTAAGTACCGCGTGGTCGCTTGTGATCCTGGTCAATTTCATTTTCGTATTCAAGGGCTTTAGGAAGCCTCGGCCAATATCCTGACAACCAGCAGCAACTATAAATTGTTGCTCTCCTTGTTTGACCGATGTCTCCAGCACTTCCACCTGAAGGAGGCAGGCATTTTGGTGAAAACCAGCAGCCGGTTTATTCGTCTCAGTTTCATTGCCGAGTAAAAGAAGTTCGCCCAGACGCAACTGGTTTGCTGATCGGGGAATTGAGCCCGCCGTCAACAATTTCCAGCAGCTACTATTGCCGGCTGAAACTATATCAAGGTTTACGCCGATCGATCGACTTTTGTCTGCGAGGTCGCAAAGTATTTCTATTGCTGCCAGGCTGCTGATTTGACTTCCGCAGCAGCCGACGTTCGCGGCGATGCCGACGAAATCAAGAGCGGGCCATTTTTTTATGTTAGCAGCGAGGGCCAAGAAATCTTTCGGTGCCAGGCCTTCGCGGCCGTCACCGACTTCGATCATGACGAGGACCTTTTGGCGTCGACCAAGTTGATCACAAATTGCGGTTAGCCTCGGGAAGATTGCCGGATCACTGATGATCATATTAGCGCCAAGATCCATAATTTCGGGTATTTCTTCAACCATTGGCTGTCTCAATGACAGTAGCTGTAAATCAGGGAAGCATTTTCTTAAAGTTTTTAGGTTGAGCAGTCGAGAGTCGGCTAAGCCGGCAACGCCGCCATCTATCATCGCTTGGGCAACGGGGGCGGCTCCCGCGCACCCCTTGGTAACGCCAAATACCTTTAAATCAGTTGCTGTTGAAACAGCGTATTTGGTATTGTCCCTGATTTTGCCTAGATCTATGGTTAGCAGAGGATATCTTTGCTGTTGAAACAAAGTGGTTTAAAAAGAGATTAACGTTTTGAGAATTGCGGGCGCTTTCGTGCCTTCTTTAAGCCGTATTTTTTTCGTTCTATCATTCGCGGATCACGTGTTAAGAATCCTTCTTTTTTTAGTTCGGCGCGCAGGTCTTCGTCTGCCGCTAGGAGAGCTCTAGCTATTCCGTGTCGCAATGCTCCGGCTTGGCCGCTTAAACCCCCGCCTTCGATTTTCGCGATCACATCATATTTATCGAGAAGTTCAACAGCTATCAGAGGTTGCTGCACTGCCGCGCACAAGGTCGAGCGTCCGAAATAAGCGTTTAAATCCCGGCCGTTATTTATTTTGAACTGGCCTGTCCCCGGGGTCAGTCTGACTCTGGCAACAGCGTTCTTGCGTCGCCCGGTTCCGTAATAATAGACCGGCGCATTTTTATTCACCTTTTTTGAGGTTTTTCTTGGTTTTCGCTTCGAGGCAGCCGCCACGGGTTTTTCTTGATCTTCTGATTTTTCTGTACTTTTTTCTGCCATGGAACTCCTAAATGTCTAACTTAAGGGCTACGGGTTGCTGTGATTCGTGTGGATGCTCTTCCCCCGCGTAGACCTTGAGTTTCTTCAACATTACCCGACCGAGCTTGTTGTGCGGCAGCATCCCCTTGACTGCCCGGGTAATTACTTCCTGGGGTCTCTCTTCTATCAACCGCGAAAAGGGCTTTTCTTTTAGCCCGCCTAAATATCCAGAATGGTGATAATAGACTTTCTGCTCTGCTTTCTTTCCGGTCAATACTATTTTTTTAGCGTTGATAACAATGACAAAATCGCCTGTATCTATATGTGGCGTAAACTGCGGCTTATGTTTGCCGCGCAATATTTTAGCAATCTCGCTTGAAAGCCGTCCCAACGTTTTACCGTTGGCGTCAACGAGATGCCATTGTCTAGATATTTCACTTGGTTTTGCTGAATAAGTTCTCATCGAGCTAATCTCCTCAAAAGGGCACCAAGCAATACTAAGCAAAACAGGTTACCATGTCAACTTAAATGACCTAAGTTTTGCAGCTTTTCCGCTAAACGCGCGAACTCAGTAAGTGTCAAATTCTCTGCCCTTGTCTTTTTTGACAAGCCAGCCGCTTCTTGCGCGGCTTCGATCAGAGCCTTGTCAATTTTTAAAACTCCCGACACCGAGTTGACAAGCATTTTTCTTCTTTGGCTGAACCCGGCACCCACCAATTCAAATAGACGGTAGCGATCAATAGCTACTGGAGGTTTTTCCCAACGAGTCAACTTTATTACCATAGAATTGATATTTGGTTCA
The DNA here is from genome assembly GCA_030598355.1 of Actinomycetes bacterium. GTDB lineage: Bacteria > Actinomycetota > Aquicultoria > CAJVYJ01 > JAUVQD01 > JAUVQD01. Next base: position 670 of record JAUVQD010000039.1, on the reverse strand, counting down.
GGCAAAAAAGAGTGTCGTGAGACGGCCATGAGTTTTTCGGCTCGACAGAAGTACCTGAGTTTTACCGTAAAAGCTCCGTAATTTTTGTTTCCCGGGTCGGCTAAGATGCGTTCCGCGATCTCGCTTTGGATCATAACGACCATCTCTGAGATATTTTCTTGTTCTATAAAACACTTGAGAATAACCGGAGCCGCTACGCTATATGGCAGGTTTGACACCATTTTTGTTGCGCTTGTACCGTCAAAAGTCAACTGGCCAGCGTCTAAATCCAATGCGTCCGCGTGGACGATCTTGACATTTTCGCGGCCGGATAAGGTTTGCGAGAGAATTGGTATCAGCCTGTGGTCGATCTCAACCGAGATCACCTTGGCCACTTTTTTTGCCAAAGCTTCTGTTAGCGTGCCGATGCCGGCGCCGATTTCCAAGATCGTGTCATTAGGTCCCAGGTCAGACGCATTTAAGATTTTTTGCAGAATATTGTCGTCAACGAGAAAGTTTTGGCCGAGATCTCGAGAAAGACGGAAGCCAAACTTCCTTAATATCTCGGAAGTTTGGCTTCTCGTTACCAGTTTCATAAAAGAACACCGATGATTATTAACGTATTGGAACTCTAGTCCAGAACCCGGACATTTACGGTCTGGCGGCCAAATTGATAGGCCTCTCCAGCGGT
>JAUVQD010000110.1 GCA_030598355.1 Actinomycetes bacterium | reverse complement strand
TTAACCGGACGTTATTTTGAAAGAATAGCAGATCACGCGGTAAATATTGCCATTTGGGTCAATTACTTGGGTACCGGGAATCTCCCTGGATAGATATCTTCTGCGCCTTTTAGTTTAATTTTACCGGCCAATTGGCAATATCAACCCTATGAGAGAAGTAGCGAGTTTTTTGCCGTGGCGCAAAGATGAGAATGAGCACCAATTAAAATTGATCGAAGACAATCGACTCGAAGTCATTCGCAAACACCCTAAGCTTCTAATTATTTTAGCCTTTGGTTTCATCTTTGGTTTTGGGTTTTTAGCCGTCGCTATCTATTTTATATATGCATGGCTAAGAGGGCGCCCGCTTCAAAGCCGTAGTGCTAAGTCGACCTCTGCCGATGAACTAGTACCTTAAACCTTTCGTTGGTGGCCTCGCCAATAGACGTTTGACCAGTAAAATCTTAGAATGTATGATCAATTCTAAACGTTTTCTCGGGAGCAACCTTGACTGAAAATATTTTAGTGGGAATTTCGCTCATCATTGTAGCCGGAATTGGGGCCCAGTGGTTGGCGTGGCGTTTGAGAATTCCCTCCATACTTATTCTTTTGATCTTCGGTTTTCTGATTGGTCCTGTACTGAAAGTCGTCAACCCGGACGCGGTCTTCGGTGAGCTTTTGTTTCCCGTTGTCTCAATGTCTGTTGCCATAATTCTTTTTGAGGGTGGCTTAAGCTTAAACGTCAGGGAACTTGCCAATGTCGGTCGCGTCGTTCTGGGGCTTGTCAGCGTCGGTGCCATTATTACGTGGTCGATAGGTTCAACTGCAGCTTACTATTTACTCGGACTTGATCTCGGGCTTTCGGTTTTACTAGGCGCCATACTGGTGGTCACCGGCCCGACTGTTGTCGGACCGCTGCTCCGACACGTTCGTCCCGCCAAAAAACTCAATTCAATTCTGAAGTGGGAAGGAATTGTTATTGATCCTGTGGGGGCGATGCTCGCGGTTCTTGTGTACGAGGCGCTTTTAGCCGGCGAGGTAGAGGCAATAACTAGCGTCGCTTCTGTTTTTATTTTAAAAACAATTCTAATTGGCTCTGTCATCGGAGCCGTATCCGCGGCGATCATGGTCCTTTTTATTAGGCGCTACTGGGTGCCCGACTTTCTGCAAAATCCGGTTTCCTTGATGGTTGTAGTGGCGACTTTTACGATCTCTAACCTGCTCCACTCCGAATCGGGACTTTTGGCGGTAACCGTGATGGGTATCGCCTTAGCTAGTCAAAAAATGGTATCTATCAGGCATATTGTTGAGTTCAAAGAAAACCTCAGGGTGCTTCTTATCTCCGGCATATTTATTATGCTCGCCGCCAGACTTAAATTAGCGGATCTTAGCCAGATAAATTTGGAGAGTTTGGTTTTTCTGGGGATTCTGATATTTGTAGCGAGACCGCTGGCGGTGTTGGCAGTCACTTGGGGGCGGGACTTCAAATGGAAGGAGAGGTTCTTTTTGGCCTGGATGGCGCCTCGCGGCATTGTGGCCGCGTCAGTTGCCTCTATTTTCGCTTTGGAATTGGCGGCTGCTGATTACCCTCAGGCCGAGCGATTAGTGCCGCTAACATTTATTGTGATTGTGGGCACGGTTACCATCTATAGTATTAGCGCTTCCTGGGTGGCCCACCGATTGAAGGTTGCGCAACCTAATCCCCAGGGCTTGCTTATTGTGGGGGCGCAGCCATGGACGCAACAAGTTGCCAAGGTTGTTCAAGATCAAGGTTTTGAAGTCAGATTGGCTGATAGTAATCGAGAAAACGCCAGCAATGCGCGAATGTCCGGGATATCAACCTATTTAGGAAATGTCTTATCGGAGAAGGCTGTGAACACGATCGAGCTCGAAGGCATAGGGTACTTACTGGCGACAACGGCAAATGACGAGATTAACTCGCTGGCCGCGCTCCATTTTGCTCACATTTTCGGGCGGGCGAACACTTATCAGCTGGCACCAAAAGATAATCAAATGCAGAAAGAAAATGTTTCGCGCCATTTGCAGGGTCGTTCATTGTTTTCAGATAAAGCCACGTACCAATATTTATCTCAGAGGTTCGCGAAAGGCGCGGTAGTTAAAGTAAATAGAATAACTGATGAATTTGATTTTGAGGATTACAAGAGCTTGTATGGAGATGCGGGCGTGCCGTTGTTCTTAATAAACAACTCAAATGAGCTCAAGGTTTTTAGTTCAGATACGACCATATTGCCGCAGCCAGGTCACAAACTTATTAGCCTGGTTGATCCGCTTGATGAGAAACTTACAAAAGAAGAGGAAACACTTCTTTCTCGCTCAAGAAGCTAAAATGCTATTTTTTGTATTTCTCGTCAATCATTTTGCTGATTTCTTCTATGCTTTTGCCTTCAGCCAACCATTCCTCGACAGATAAGGCTTCGGCAATGCACAGGCCACAACTCTTGGCGTGCTTACTGTAGATTACTTGATCGTCCGGGAGCAGGCTCGAGACATAGCAATCAAACAAACTGGTGTGCGTACTTCCCCCTTGGCAACCGCAATAGCAAGCCGAGGCTTTCAGCGCTACGTGGCTTTTTGCATCCGAGGCGAATTTATATGCTTTTTTGACGTCATCATTGGATTCGCCAACAAAATCAGGCAAGACGCCGAGAGGTGTAGGTTTTGAAGTATCGGGGATATCTGTGGTCGTTTCAGTCGTGATTTTAATTGGCTCATCTTCGGTTGATTCAACTAATTTGTCTGCCTTTTTTTGATCTGCAGCGCCAAATTCGGAAACGCCTACCCAGGCAAGAATTGAGACTCCAACGACCAAAAGCGAGACACCGAGTAAGCTTCGCCAGCGCGGTTTTTTCTCTTTTTTCTGCTCAATACTCTTTTTGGTTCCGGGTTTTTTCCCCTGTTTTCCCATCATTTTCTTTTCTGAAAGAAGGCACTCATTATACTACGGCGAGGACGTTTCCCGAAATAATCTTGGTGTTTAAAGAAAAGAGGAGCTTTGGGTAAATAAGCCCTGGTCGAAAAAATTTAAAAAAGATCAAAGGGCGTGAGATATATGGAACTTGGAATCATTGGTTTAGGCAAAATGGGTGGAAATCTCGCACTTCAGTGTGTTGACAAAGGAATTCATGTAGTCGGTAAGACCCGGACACCCAGGCCGGATCTTTTGACAGCCGGTGTGAACATTGAGGAAGGGTATGGAGATTTTGTCGGCTCGCTCACGCCGCCGCGAATCATATATCTTTCGCTTCCCGCGGGCGCTACGGTCGATAAGGTTATCAATGAGCTTATTCCCTATCTTGATGAAGGCGATGTCATCATGGACGGGGGAAACTCGTATTACAAAGATTCAATTAGACGGGCAGCCGAGGTATCCGAGCAAAAGATTAATTTTGTTGATTGTGGTACGAGCGGAGGTCTCGAGGGAGCTCGCAACGGAGCTTGTTTTATGATTGGCGGAACTGATGACGCAGCTAGATTGTGCGAGCCTCTCCTTACAACACTTGCGGTAGAGGGTGGTTATGTTCATGCCGGTAAAGCTGGTAGTGGTCATTTTGTGAAGCTGGTCCACAACGGTATAGAATTCGGCATGCTTCAAGCAATTGGAGAGGGTGTAGAGCTTCTTAAACGCAGTGACTTTAAAATTAATCTGCATGATATCTTTCAAAATTGGTCTCACGGGTCTGTCATCCGTGGTTGGCTTGTTGAGCTCATGGCTAAAGGTTTGGACGAGATAAAAGACATGCGGGCTGTTCCATCGTACATTGAGGATACCGGCGAGGTTAATTGGTTGGTTCAGGAAGCGCTTGATCGTGAGATACCGATTCCCGTTATCACCCAGTCTGTTATCGAGCTGTTTAGGTCAAGAACCAAGGAAAGTGACGCTTACCGGGCAATTGCTATGATTCGCCACGGCTTTGGCGGACACCCCTTTGGCAAGGATGAGGCGATTGCAACGGAGAGAAGGACGAGCAAGATTGATGACCGTCGTCGAGCCGCCTGAGTGAACGCGATCTAAAATCCTGTCTGCGGCGTTTTCCAGTCCAAGTCCTAGCTTGATCCTATTTTCAGCTCCATTCTTTGGCCGAACTTCCAAACAATCGGAATAAATACCGCGCAAATGCCAAAGCCGATACCTAAGTCTAGAGCCACCTGCCCAAGGGATGAATCTTTTATCGCTATTTCATAGAGGGGCGAAAGAAAGTAATAGGTCGGAAAGATCTTGGCGATCCACTGGGGGAGACCGGGCCAAATAATGAAGATAACAGGCGCGATCAAAAGAGCGCCAATAGACTTAATAAAAGTAAATAAGGTATTGGTGTCTTTAGCTAGCGAACCCAATATCAGACCGAATTCCGCGGACATAAGCGACGCTAAAAACAGCACGATGATAAGCGCTCCGGGATTAACGCCGAGGGCATTATTTAAGATAAGCGTCATGATTCCTGTCGCCATTGCTAGAACCACGCCCAAACCGGCTTTGCCGGCCAGAATATCTGGCATCTGCACAGGGGTCACCAATACGGCCTCGATCGTTTTCTTCTCTCTTTCCTCAACGAGACTCGCGGCCGGAACAAAAAGACCGGCAATGAGGACAGCGTACATGACAAGTAGCGGCAGGAGGCGGGATTCGAGCGGAACCGACTGGCCCCCTGTTGTTGTCAATTTGATTGTGACGGGGGCGATTGAGCCTTCTGCTTGGCGGACCATCTCAAACGTTGAGGAAGCTAGTATTAATCGGTTTGAAGCCAAGCTCTCGCCGCCGAAAAAGAAATTTAATTTTGGTTTCTTGCCTGCGCGGAGTGATTCATCAAAATCCTTTTGAAGTACCAGGCCAGCGTCAAAATCATTGGCTCTGACCATATCTTTTAGCTCTGACGCAGATTTCAGAAAAGTTACTTCAACTCCAGGTAGCTTCCGGGCTTCCTTGGCTATCACAGAGTTGCCTTCATCTACAATCCCAAACCGCGGTACAGGTTCAAATAAACTGCCGAAGACGATCGTTACGACAAAGGTCATGGCGATTGGGAAAAGGATTGCATAGAAAAAGATCGGGGATCGGGGTCCCATTTTGAGATCTCTGGCCATTATCTTGAGGCTGCGGGTTAGGCTCATAAGGATTCAACCTTTCTTTTCAAAATGACCGATCCGGCCGCAAACAGCACGATGCACCAAGCGAGTAGCATGCCGATATCCAAGGCTACATCACTCCATCCCTCACCATACGTGACAACCCCGACTATTGCTTGGACTAATCCGTATGACGGAATAAGCTTCACCCAGAACGAAGCGCTACCAGGGAAAAACAAGGCTATAGGGGGAATCATCAAGGGAATCATAAAAAGCATGCTGTAAAATAGAATGCCGATAAAATC
>JAUVQD010000179.1 GCA_030598355.1 Actinomycetes bacterium | reverse complement strand
TCTCTGCGTGATCAATTCGGTGGTCACGGGAAAGGCAAAAAATCGAAATAAATAAATTAAAAGATCTCGCCAAGTTAGTTCGGTACTGGATTCTTACCTCAACCACCACTGCTGGATCAGGGCATCCGACGTCCTCTCTTTCAGCAGTTGAGCTGATGGTCGCGCTCGTTTTTGGGGGAGTATTCCGTTTTGATTTGGACAACCCGAGAGCTGCTAATAATGACAGGCTAATTTTTTCAAAAGGCCACGCTTCTCCCCTTTATTACTCGCTTTTCGCCGCAGGCGGCAAAGTAAGCGAGCAAGAGTTGAACACATTTCGTCTTTTTGACAGCATTTTCGAGGGCCATCCGTCAATGCGGTTTCCCTTTACCGAGGCTGCTACCGGGTCTTTAGGTCAAGGGCTGGCTATCGGGGCGGGAATGGCCTTAAACGCTAAATATATTGATAGGTTGCCATATAAGACATACGTGCTTTTGGGCGACAGCGAAATGGCGGAAGGCTCGGTTTGGGAGACGGCTCAAATAGCTGCCTATTACGAGTTAAATAACTTAGTGGGGATCATAGATGTCAACCGTTTAGGGCAGAGTTCACAAACCATGTTCGGTCACGACCTGGAGGCATATAGAAAGAAAGTTGAAGCCTTTGGGTGGAAAGCCGTCGTTGTTAATGATGGGCACGATTTTAATCAGATATCTAAGGCCTATGATGAAGCAAAAACAACAGATGATCCACTAATGATTATCGCTAAAACACTCAAAGGAAAGGGATTTTCCTTAGTTGAGAATAAAGATGGTTGGCACGGCAAAGCGCTTAAGAAAGACCAGCTTGAACGGGCACTTAAAGAGCTTGATTTGGTTGATCGCGAAATAAGAGGAACAACAGCCAGACCAGAGTTGCTGGCTCCAAAGGAAGTATCGGCTGCAGGCGCTGAAGCGGTAAATTATGAGATCGGTGAAAAGAAAGCGACCAGAGAGGCGTATGGTCGGGCTTTGGTGCGTTTGGCTGAAAAGTATCCAAAAGTTGTGGTCTTAGACGCTGAAGTCAACAATTCCACTCATACGGATTATTTTAAAGAAGCTTATCCTAAACGCTTTTTTCAGATGTTCATTGCTGAACAAAACATGGTTGGTATGGCGACCGGTCTGTCCAGGCTGGGGAAGATTCCTTTTGTTTCAACTTTTGCCACTTTTCTATCCCGGGCATATGATCAAATCAGGATGAGCGCCTACTCCATGGCTAACATTAAATTTGCCGGCTCGCACGTTGGGGTATCAATCGGGACGGACGGACCATCGCAAATGGCGCTAGCGGATATAGCGCTTTTTAGGTCAATATTCGGATGTCTGGTTCTTTATCCGGCGGACGCAGTGAGTGCGGAAAAACTAGTCGAGGCCGCGGCGGAGCACACGGGCAATGTCTATCTGAGACTGACTCGCGCGAGCACGCCCGTGATTTACGAAAATACGGAACTTTTTCCGATTGGCGGCAGCAAAGTTGTAAGATCCGGAAATGAGGATAAAATTACTGTTGTCGCGGCCGGAATTACTCTCCATGAGGCGCTGGCTGCCTATGAAGAACTGAAGAATGAAGGTATTTTTATCAGGGTGATTGACTTGTACAGCATAAAGCCGATTGATACGCAGACAATTCAAAAAGCAGCGAGCGAGACTCAGGCTATTGTTACTGTTGAAGATCATTATCAACCAGGAGGACTCGGGGAAGCCGTCTCAGCGGAGTTGAATCTTAGTGAAACGCCGCTTCATGCCTTGGCAGTAGAAAAGATGCCGAGAAGCGGTAAGCCGGAGCAACTGCTTGATTATGAAGATATTTCAAGCCGGGCCATCGTCTCCAAAGTGAAGGAAATACTGGAATAATGGCAACCTATTTTGATATAAGCCCAGTGCTCGGGCCAAATACTCCTTCTTGGCCGACTGACCCGCCGATAGAATTTGAGCCTTTTAAGGATCTTGACAAAGGGGGCAGCTCTAACGTTTTGAAGTTGACTCTCGGAACTCATGCCGGGAGCCATATAGACGCGCCACTTCATTTTTTTCCAGGTCGGGCCTCTGTAGACAAATTGTCGTTGGATATATTGATAGGCGAAGTCACAGTTGTCGAGATAATTGGGGATCAGATTGATCGGGAAGCATTGGAATCCGCGCTGTCCCAAAAAAACGTGGCTCGCGTTCTTTTCAAAACAAAGAATTCAGAGTTCTGGAGTAGCGGTGAGTTTGTTCCAGATTTTGTGGGGTTAACTGCCGGAGCGGCAGATTACCTTGTGCAAAGGGATTGCAAGCTCGTCGGCATCGATTATCTCTCCATCGAAGCGGCCCATAGTGACGGCGCTCCAGTGCATCAAAAACTATTGGATAATGGTGTTGTGATTGTTGAGAGTCTCAACTTGTCAAGCATAGAACCGGGCATGTACGAACTCATCTGTTTGCCGCTTAACCTCAAAGGGGCGGACGGCGCTCCGGCTCGGGTAGTTCTTAGGAAGTAGCACTGCTCACTTAATTAAAAGAACACGATTTTCTCTTTAAAAACCGAATTAGTAAAGTTCTTTTAAGCGACGCCGCGTTCGTTTCGGGGCTTAGCTACGCTTACGACTAAATTACGCCCCATGAACTCCGAGCCGTCCAGAGCCTGCAAGACCGCGTCCGCCTCAGAATCCAGACTCATCTCGACAAAAGCAAAGCCTCGGCTTCGACCCGAGTACTTGTCGGTGATGACCCTGATGGATTCAGGGGTTCCGTGCGCCTTGAATAGCTCTCGCAAATCTTCTTCTGACGTGTCGTAGGATAAGTTCCCTACATATAATGTCTTAACCATCACCTATTTATTCCAAATACCCGGAATTGTTAACAAAGATTTCTCAACTATTTTAATAACTGACAGATCGGCTGATATGTGATAGAGTTTGTCCGTTAGTTTTGCGAAAGGAGTTATTTTGAAAAAATATTTCTTAATTGCGTTAATTGCTGTGGTCGCGATTGTCTTGGTGGCGTGTGGAAGCAGCGATGACAACACAAACACCCAGCAGCCGACGGACCAGCAGGCACCACCCGGACAAAGTCCTCCCGCTGATGTTGGGCCTCCGACGGTTCTTGAGAAGGGGACAACACCTGAAGAGCACGTGAATGAGTATTTTAATGCATACAAGGAGCAAAAATTAGAAGAGGCCTTTGATATGCAGCCCGCAGAGACAAAGGCAAAACAATCCAAAGAAGAATTCCTATCTTTGAGAAAAGGAATGCCGATCGATGATTACAAGATTTTGCCGACCGAGGAGCAGGGAAATCAAAAGACGATCGCTGTTGAATACGCGATCGGTCAGTATGGTACATGGATCAGCACTTGGTTGTTTGAAAAGGAAGATGGTATTTGGACAGCCGTCCGATATACCGCCAGTCCTAAGGGCTAAAACCAAAGATATAAAAACAAAAGAAGCGTGGGCAAAAACCCGCGCTTCTTTTTATTTTCCAACAAGATCCTCATCGATTTTTACAATAGATGATTCCGTGGCGGCATAAAGAGAGCCGTTCGGGGCAATCGCTAAAGCGGTTACCCCGGAATTAAGTGAGGCAATTACGTCGGGTCGAGCGTCGAGAGCATCAGGATCAATTGCCCAAAGTTTCCCTTCATTGTAGTCACCAAAGACCAACTTTCCTTTAAGGGATTTCAAGGCGCCTGAATCATAGAAAACAATGCCGGTTGGCGCAATCGAGTTTTTGAACGTAACTAGAGGTTTTTTGAATTGACCTGATCCCGTGCCGGTTTCAATAGGCCATCCATAATCAGATCCGGCAGTTATCATATTAATCT
>JAUVQD010000185.1 GCA_030598355.1 Actinomycetes bacterium | reverse complement strand
GATCATAGCCACATTTCAATTCGGACTTGCGTTTGGTGCCTACTTGACGGTCACGCACGCGGCCCGGGAAGGCGCCCGGCTGGCTGCGGTTGGCCGATTTGACGAAGCCGAAGTGAGGAACCGGGCCTATCCGGTTGATCCAGTCTCGATAGTCGTAAGTTACCCCTCCGGCAGCGCGCACGGTGAACCCGTTCAAGTGCGTATCGAGCATATTTTTCACTTGAATATTCCATTTTTCGGAGTCAGGGAAATACCGCTCGCCAGTCAAGCTCAAATGAGGCTGGAGGTATAAGAAATGATTAGACGGACAATGGTGGATCAAAGAGGCCAAGTTGCTGTTTTGGTGGCTCTTATGGCGACCGTTCTAGCGTCGACCCTAGTACTGGCAATTGACGTGGGGGTTGCTTATCAAGGCCGGCGAGTACTGCAAACGAGTGTTGATGCAGCCTCCTTGGCCGGGGCCATGGATATCGCCGAAGGGCGCAGCTCGGAGCTGGCTGAAAACACTATCGAGGACTACATAAACGGTAATCTTAAGGGCCCTGTCGGCGCGGTGAATGTCACTTTTCCCAGCAGCGAGGAAGTCACAGTCGAGGCCAAGATGGAAAAAGATACATTTTTCGCGCGGCTTTTCAAGCAAGAGAAGATGACCGTGGGTGCTAAAGCGACGGCTCGAATCGGGGTCGCTGGCAAAGTCAGCAACCTGGTGCCGATAGTTGTTCCGCTTAGCAGCGTGGTCGGCCATATCGGGGAATCTAACCAGGCCGTCTATGAACTCGGTGAAGACCGTCCACTAGAAAGTCTTTCGATAACTTACAAACAGTCTGGTAGCCAGGTTATCTATACAGTGGCTTACGTAAATACACGAAACCAAGCCGTTGATCTTGTTTTGTGGTCCCCAATCCCCGCGGGCGCCGAATATATCGGCAATTCAGCGACTGGTGGCGGTGTTTCGGAAGGCCCGGAAGTAAGATGGCAATGGCCCAACATAGCCCCTGGGGACAGCAGGACCGCAACTTTTGCGGTCAACTTTGTCGCGGGTGCTAATCCCAAAAATGAAGTATTTGCTCAAACTAATGGTGAGCAACTTCAAACAGCGTCAACCGAGACGTCTCAACGAGGGTTCTTTTGGCTCGTTGATTTTGACTCCGGCGCCAACGGCTCTCCGGATCTCGCCGATTGGATTCGAAACGGTTATCCGGATCTTATTGGGGTCGGGCACGTAGCGAACGGCGTCGGCGTGCGCGCATCGTTAAAGTCAGCGCTGTCGGAGCGCATCATTGACGACCCAGCAGTTGTATTGCCCCTTTTTAATTTTACTGAAGGTGGCGGCAGCGTCGGCAACTACAGCATTGCCGGTTTCGCTGAGTTTGTGATCACGGGTTTTAATCTCGACGGCCACCCTAAGACAGTTTCTGGCTATTTTACTGAAGGTACGGTTACAACTGGGGTTGCGGGAGATCAAGATGCGGTCGACATGGGCGTCAAGGTAGTTTGGCTGTCAGAGTAAAGGGAGTGGGAGAAGAGAGATGACATCAAAAATTAGAACAATAACAATAGCTTTGGTCTTTGGGGTAGTAGCCACTGCGGCGACTGCGCTGTATATAAATTCTGTGAAAGCGGGCATTGTGGAGTCTGGGGAGAAGAAAACTGTCTATCTGGCTTCAAAAGCGATTCCTGCCGGCACTCCAGTAGTCAAATTGGAGTCAGAGGGGATGGTCGAGAAAAAGGATATTCCCAAACGCTATGCCGCCGATGACGCTCTCGATGATCTTTCAGGCCATCAGGAGCGAGTAATAGCTTTCCCCTTAAGCAGCGGCGAGCAAATAACGGCTAAGAAGTTAAGGGCGGCCGATCAATCGGAGATGGCTTTTAAGCTTAGCGCCGACAGAATAGCACTCGCTATTCCGGTTGATGCCGTCACCGGCGTTGACGGCAGAATAAAGGTTGGCGACAGAGTGGTCGTTTTAGCGGCTTTCACTCCGGGCCCCGGAGGCTCAGATATCAGCCGGGCCATGCTGAAAGGAATTGAGGTTCTGGGAGTTAGCGAAGACGCCAAAAATGCTGGCGCGGGCCTGTCCGGGAAGAGAACGATAACATTGGCGGTAAATCTTTCTGAAGCTGAAAAACTGGTCTTTGCGGAAGAAAAGGGCAAGATTTGGGTGGGTCTCGAGGTACCAACGGATTCGGCGTTGCCCGCAACAGCAGGTCAAACAATGGAAAGTGTGTTCAAATGAGAATGAAACTTGGCATTGCTGATCCGGATCCGGTTTTCGCAAGTGAAATATCAGCGGAGTTTAAGCTGATCAAGGAAGTAGAGCTCATCTGGTCCAAAAACAGTTGGGATGACGTTGAGAGCAGCGCTAGAACCGCACTTCCGGATGTTGTCTTATTTGGGCCGGGCTGGTCAAAAAAACGTATTCTGTCGGGCTTCAAAAAGATGCTTGTCAATTATCCGGGTTTGCGCGGCAGTCTTGTTACGGCAGATTACTCAACGGAGCTTCGACGGCAAGCGGCTGAGGTCGGGTTCACCGGCGTTTTCGGCATACCCATTGACAGCAGTGAGCTATTGCTTTGCCTGAGGAGGGCGGTTGCCGCCGGAAAGCGACGAGGATCAAAAGAGACAAAAACAAGTGGGCGCATTATCACTGTCTTCAGCACCAAAGGGGGTGTGGGCAAGACAGTCATCGCTACCAACCTGGCTGTAGCTCTGGCGAGCGAAAAGAATTCACGGGCAATACTCCTCGATCTCGATCTGCAATTTGGAGACGTTGGTGTAATGCTTAAGTTGTTGCCCAAGCACACTCTGCATGATTTGGTGGGGCTAAAGAACATAGATTCAGGGCAAATAAATGCTCTTTTGACAAAATTCAATGATCGAGTTAGCGCTTTCGTCGCGCCGCTCCAGCCGGAATTGGCGGATCTGGTTACGCCGGACATTATAAAACCAGTATATGGCTGGTTAAGGCAGGCTGCTGACTACGTTATTGTCGACACGCCGCCTTGCTTTAACGATAACGTCTTAAGCGTCTTAGACGAGACCGATCAACTTTTTCTTGTGGCGACATTGGACTTACCGTCGCTAAAGAATATTAAGCTGTGCCTGCAGACCCTAAAACTGCTCGCGTTTCCAAGAGAAAAAACTCGTTTGATTTTAAACCGCAGCGATCGCAGTCTCGGGCTGTCTCCGCAAGACGTCGAAGAGGTATTCCAGGAAAAGATATCTGTTCGGATAGTCAACGATCCGTCAGTTCCCTTAGCCGTCAACAAAGGCGCCCCTGTCATTCTTGATGCGCCTAAGGCCCCTGCTTCAAGCGCTCTTATAAAACTTGGCGCGCTTGTGCGCGACCAAGACGACAACGACAAAAAAAGAAAGAAGGTGAAGCAAAGTGTCTCTGCATGAACGGCTAAACGAGATACAGGGCGTCGTGCCCGATATTGAGGACGGACGGCGCCGGAAATTAATGAATGAAATCAATCAGAAGATCCACGGCCTGCTAATCGATGAGCTGGGACCGGAGCTCTACGATAATAATGCGGGGCAGGGAGAGGTGCTTAAAAAGGTCAAACAAAAGCTGGCTATTCTTGTCGACGGGGAATCGACACCCCTTTCAGGCAAAGAGAAAGCTGACCTGATCGAGGAGATATCTGACGATGTTTTAGGCCTAGGTCCAATTGAGCAGTTCCTGGTGGACCCTTCAGTCTCAGAGGTGATGGTCAATGACTACTCCACGATATACAT
>JAUVQD010000167.1 GCA_030598355.1 Actinomycetes bacterium | reverse complement strand
GTCGCTTTTTATTCATCATCCAGTCGCTAGAGGAGTAATTAGTTCAACGACTGGCGTGATTTGGGTCGTATTGCTCTCAATCATAAGTGTTGGATTCATCTTTCTGCTCAAGCCGTCTCTTTGGCCCATTTTTGTTTTGATTGCGCTTAGCAGTGCCTTCTATTCGATTCTGGGCTTGTATACGTATTGGAAGTTTTTGGCTGTAGCGATGGCCGTAACTCTTGGGGCTCTGTCCGGATGGTTGGTTGTGGCGGAGCTGAATACGTCAACATTCGTTCTCTTTGGGGTTTGGACATTTTTGTGGGAAATCGGTGGGCGTAATGTGCCAAACGACTTCAATGATGTTGAAGAGGACGAAGCGTTGGGCGTTAAGACGATTCCCGTCATTTTAGGAAAAGAGGTTGCCGGAAAAATCGTCTTCTACGCGCTTCTAGCGAGTTTCTTTGTGAGTGTCCCTCTTATGGTGCTATCGGAGATGCCGTGGCCGTTTATTGTTGCCGCTTTGAGCACTGGCGTCTATCTGCTTTTGCTGCCCGGCTATGCGTTAATGAGGGACCCGCGGCCAGAGGTATCAAGGCGACTTTACAACAAGTCTGCGATATATCCGCTGGTTCTGCTGGTTTTCTTGATGGCGAATTTACTAGTGTTAAGTTAAAATTGAGATATTGGAAAAATCAGGAGGTTAAAGAGGTTTGAGTTTAGATAAAAGATTGGAAGACGTTAAAAGACCGGAGACTGAAGCAACAGTCCAAGCTTTCTTCTCGTCAGTCGCCAAGCGATATGACGTAGCTAATAGCTTAATAAGTTTTGGGCTCCATTATGGCTGGAAGAGAAAGGCTGTGCGCGAAGTCGATCCACAACCTGGCGATAAGTGCGTGGATATCTGTACCGGTACAAATGATATAGCGATCATGTTAGCGGAAAAGATAGGTAAGGACGGTCACATTACGGCGGTTGACTGGAACGAGGATATGCAAAAAGTAGGAGATTTTAAGGTGGCGAAATTCGGCCTCGAAGATAGAATTACAAATGTCCACGGTGACGCCGAAGCTCTACCTCTTCCAGACAATGAGTTCGACCGGGCCACAGTTGCGGTGGCGTCGCGCCACTTAAATATTGACAAGCATTTCGAAGAAATGTATAGGGTCTTAAAACCTGGCGGTCGAGCGGTCGTTTTAGACTTTTTCCAACCATATAATCCCGTCTTCAGAAAATTGTACAATCTTTACTCCTATTCAGTGATGCCAAGAATAGGGGCGATGATCACTCGAGACAAAACAGGGGTCTACGATTACCTTCCCGATTCTATACGCGTCTACTATGAGCCCGAGAAGTTCGCCGACGAGATGAAGAAGGCAGGGTTCAAAAACGTGAAATACTATCCGTTGACCCAGGGCATCGTATATATTCACGCCGGCGACAAATGAGACAATGAAAAGACCGATTGAGCTTAATGCTTGTCTTGCCAACAAAAAAACACTTGACGATGTTGAGATCGATTATTTTGACGCTTTTTATCTTGGTCAACCTTATTGCTTGAAGTTTCAGGGTAATTATATTGTTAATACAGATGATCTAGAGTTAGCTGTAGACATTCTTCACGACAAAGGGAAAAAGGCCTATCTTGTCACGCCGGCGATTCCGACGAGCAGAGAGCTGTCGTTAGTGCGAAAAGCTTTAAAAAGCGCTGATAAAGTCGGGATAGACGGTGTTGAAGCGAGCGATGTTGGAGTATTCAGGCTGATTAGAAACGAGTTTCCTGAACTCCGGGTTCATGTCGGGAACTTTGCGAATGTCTACAATGACAGATCCGCGACACTTTTCAAAGAATTGGGAGCTACTAGGATTGTGCCGGCCCAGGAGTTGACCAAAGACGAGCTGAGCGATGTAGTTAGTGTTGAGGGCGTCGAGTTTGAGCGGCCGATCCACGGGCCGTTATCGTTGGGGATGGCCTTTTCCTGCCTTTTTTTAAAGAATGAGGAAAACGGAAAATGTCGCCAAGAATGTGATGGTGACTACTTTATGGAACTTGACGGCTGGCGGATGCGTTCTGTGGGCACCTCCGTGTTGATGGGGGAAGACTACTGTTTGGTCGAGCACCTACAGGACTTACTGAAACTCAACTTAACTGCCTGGCGCTTAGAGACATATTTTGATAGCGCGGAGAAGATAAGCTTGCTTGGCAAGATCTATAACCAAGCACTTAACGATGGCGTTGAGGCTAGGGGTGTAGGAATAGAGACAATACAGGCCGCCGGGGAGCTATCCTTGAAAGGTCTTTGCAATGGTTGGCATTTTGGACGAAGCGGTCGAGTTTATGTGGCAAGGGATGAGCTAGATGTCAAACAACGGGGATAAAAGAATTCAACTTATGTCGCCGGCCGGAAGCATGGAAGCGGCCAGATTAGCTTTCGACAGCGGCGCTGATATAGTTTACGCGGGTGTTAAGAATATCAGCATGCGGCCAAAGAGGGTCGAGTTTGATCAAGATATTTCGGAGCTTATTGATTACGCTCATGCACGCGCAAAAAAAGTTTATGTGACCGTGAACGTCTGTCCGAAAACGAACGACTTACCTTTATTTGATGACCGAATAGCGTCATTAAGCGCGCTGAACGCCGACGCCGTTATCGTCAGCGACATTTCAGTTATGGAACATATTCACAAAAACTATCCGCGACTTCCAATACACGCTAGCATCATGACGAGCGTGGTAAATGCGGAAGCTGCAAAGTTCTACAAAGAGCGCGGAGCCAGTGTGGTTGTAGTCTCTAGGAGCCTGGATGATCTTGAAGAAATCAAAAAGATCAGCGAGGAAGGCGAGGTTGATTTAGAGGTATTCGTTCATGGCGGTATCTGCTACATGTTCGATGGTGATTGTTATATGAGCAGTTACTGGCGTCAAACGTGGGATTTTGACCCGGATCTGGGCAGGAACAGGCTTTTCGGTCAAAACAACAACAAGGGCGAGTGCCAGCTAATCTGTAAGAGAGATTGTCGCCTTCAGAACGAATCCGGAGTTATCGCCGATGGTCGGTTAATGCGGCGACCCGACGATGTGGGGCTTGCAAAACTTCCGTTCTATATTTCGATGGGCGTCAAGGTTTTAAAGATAGAGGGACGAGCCATGCCGCCCAGCTACGTTGCCAATGCCACTCGTCTTTATCGTCAGGCGATTGATCTCTATTATCAAGATCCGAAGGTTTTTCAAGTTCTAGATGAGTGGCGCCCCGCAATCGACGATTTGATCGAAGCTCGGTTGGAATACGAGCGAACCTGGCATATTTCTTAAAGTTTACTTCTTTGCCAGTATCAGTTGTTGATCTCGATTCTTTAGATCAAGAACCTCCGGGGTAGAGAAGCCGGCGTTAGTTAGCCAGTCAGAATACTGTACTTCTGTCCAGGTGCCACCGCTAGCCGTATTCACCAGCATATTAATCGCAAAGATCGGCGCCGAAGGGCTGGCTCCACGAAGATAATCCTGAATGACAATAAAGCCCCCCGGCTGCAGTTGTTCGAAGACGCGATTGAAAAGCTGTTGATTCTTTTCAGGACCATAAATGTGCGTTACATTTCCCAAAAAGACAATATCAAAGAGGCCGCTCGGTATCGATTCGTTGAAGTCTCCTCCCTCAAGCCCAATAGAGGGCCAGTCCCGGCCGAGCTCATCTTTGATTGTTTCTATGACTTCTGGAATATCAAATAGTGTCACTTTGATTTTGCGATCGGCAAGGAGCCTGCTCACAGTGCCTGTCGCGCCACCAATATCGAGGACCGCGGCGGCATGTGGCACTTTTTGAAGACAGATATCGACGACTTCGACTCCGGTGGG
Source organism: Actinomycetes bacterium (assembly GCA_030598355.1). GTDB lineage: Bacteria > Actinomycetota > Aquicultoria > CAJVYJ01 > JAUVQD01 > JAUVQD01. The sequence continues at coordinate 151 of JAUVQD010000167.1, read as the reverse complement.
CTTAGCATAAACATCCATAGCCCTAATAAAACCCTCCACCGTTTCCGAGAAACGATCGCCAGGCAGCGGTTTGCCCGACTTAACAACTTCCGGCAAAGTTAACCACCTTTGCATTAGCCGCCAACTGTGCAATACCGACCACCCAAGATAT
>JAUVQD010000031.1 GCA_030598355.1 Actinomycetes bacterium | reverse complement strand
TAATGCGCCAAAATAACACTTTTCGCATGTTCAAAAGTAAACTAATTTTAACCGGTAGGCAATGGGGATGGTGCAAATACTCAAAACCTATTGAAGCAAACTACGAAATAGTAAAGATTTGCTCTAAGAAAACTAGAGGGAAAAGTTGTCCGACCTGAATTATTGGACACAACTGTTAGTCCCGATATTAATGGTCGCTGTCCCTAATTAATCTCAAGTGGTATGGATGGCGCGGGCTCAGGAAGTACCGGGGTGGGCTCGGGCACGGGTTTTTGAATAGGCCGAGGTTTGTATCTTTTGACAGGAGCAACCACCGGTTCCGCGACGGGAGTGGCAGACTCGTCGGTTAACGCTTCCGGTTTTTCGACGATCTCAATTCTGGCAGTTCCAAAAAACTCTCCGGCCTTGGCTTCAACGGTGACGGTGCCGGCCTTTGTGGCAATAAGTTGCCCTTTATCATCAATTCCAGCGATTGAGGAATCTGAAAGGCTCCACGCGATTGCGACATCTTTTTTTGAGCCGTCCGAGAAAAGCCCTTGGGCCTCAAGGGTCAGTGTCTCGTCGACATTTATGAGTGCTTCCGCCGGCGTAACTTTAACCGCATTTAAGGTTGGTGTTTTTGATAACGCTGCCTTTCGTATTTGTGGCGTGGTATCTTCTTTTGGCTCAACTTTATCAACGGTCAGGACCGGCGTCGGCGCTGGAAAGACTAAATAACCACCCAGAAAGCCTGCGATGCCGGCTAGTCCTATAATCAGAAGGGCGGCTATGGCGGAGGGCCAACTTATTTTGAGCCCGCCGGTTTTATTAGTCGGTGAATCATCTTTTGCCTCTTGGCTCTTAGGTGGAGTTTTTTTCTGATCGGGAAAAGAGTCGGATAAGCCCCGACGTGGTAAACGCGCCGCCACTCTCGTTACCCGTCTTATCAAGGTAGCCTTTGGCCCTGATTTATGGGGTGAGCCGGGTGCCTCTATATTGTCTGCGGCGTCAAACTCCAATGAGTTGAGGACGGCAACCAGCTCAAGCGCTGAGGAATATCTATCTGTTGGTTTTTTTGAAAGCAACTTCAGAATTACTTCATCTTGTTCCGGCGTGATCTTATTATTCAACTCCGACGGCCTGGCCGGCTTGTCGTTGATATGACGGTTAGCGACGCCAAGTGCTGACTCCCCGTTAAAAGGAGTTGTCCCGATAAGCGCTTCATACAAAACAACACCTAGAGAATATAGATCAGTCGTCGGATCGACTTTTTCTCCCTTTGCTTGCTCCGGCGACATATACTCTGAGGTACCTATACCTCCATCAGAAGTCTTGGTCAACTTCGTACTTTTTAAAGCTTTAACGATGCCAAAATCAGTAATAACCGCGTCTCCCTCTTCGGAGATGAGAATATTGCTCGGTTTGATGTCGCGGTGGATAAAGCCTTTGGTGTGAGCGTGATGGAGACCTTCAGCTACTTGCCTAATTATCTTTGTCGCCTCAGCGGGCGCCAGTCTCCCGTCTTTCTCAAGCCTGCCCTGAAGAGACCCGCCGCCAACATATTCCATCGCTAGATAGAAAAACTGCTCTTCCTGATGAAAGTCAAAGACTTGCACAATATGTGAATGCCTTAACTTTGCGACGGCATGCGCCTCGCGCCGGAACCTAATGACCAGCTCTTCATCGTGCGCAAAATATGGCGGAAGAACTTTTAAAGCAACGGTGCGAGAAAGTGACGGCTGCCAAGCTTTGTAGACAGTTGCCATGCCTCCCCGACCGATCTCCTCGATAATATTGTAGTTGGTTATGGCGGATAAGACGTCAGAGTTTAACATGGAAGATAAGGGTGGTGTAGCCGATTTCAATTTGATCGCCGTCAAGCAGCTCTTGCCCCTTAGCGGGAATATCATTTAGAAACGAACCATTGGTGCTGTGCAGGTCATTTATTAACCAGCGATTACCGTCAGCTTTTATTTCCGCATGGAGACGAGAAAGAAAAGGGTCTTGAAGCTGAAAATCCGCCCCATCCCGTCCAATTGTAAAGGTGCCGTTAGCTTTCAGATCAAGTCGACTTCCCCGATCAACGCCCTCTACTACAAACACATATGATCCAGACGGGAGCGCCTCGAGTTCGTCAATGACTTCCGCGGTCCGCAATTTGGCAAGTCGTTGACCGCTCGCGGTTTCAGCCTTTCTTAATATGCGACGCCCGCAGTCAAGGCAGAAGAGCGATCCTTCTAAAATAGGTTGGCCGCAGTGCGGGCATATTCGATCAATCATCATGGTCGTACTAATATAGCGTACGTAAGTATATGTTGCAAAAGTCATCGCTTGCCCGATTAGACAGAAACCCTTTATTCCGGTATTCTAATAACAGTTGCCTCCACGGCAACGAAACGTTTTTTGGGGGAACTTGATGAAAGTTTATTCGCCTGAAAAAATAAGAAACATCGCTATTGCCGGCCATAGCGGCTCGGGCAAAACCACTTTGTGCGAAGCTTTGCTCTATTCTACCGGCGCGATCAACCGTCTGGGGCGAGTTGAAGACGGCAATACAGCATCAGATCACGACCCGGATGAAATCCATCGAAAAGTCTCAATTAGCACGAGCATCATTCCCTGCGAATTCAAAGATCACAAAATTAATGTTCTTGATACACCTGGATACGCCGACTTTATTGGCGAAGTTATCGAGGCGCTCCGAGCAGTCAACGCCGTTTTGATTGTGGTTGATGCTGTTCACGGGGTTCAGGTTCAAACAGAAGAAGTCTGGCGGCTGGCGGAGGAGAGAAATCTTCCCCGCCTTTTCTTTGTCAACCGGCTCGATAAGGAAAACGCCGACTTTGTTAAGACCGTCACAGACCTTCAGGATGCTTTCGGAAAAATGGTTGTCCCGATTCAGTTGCCGATAGGCGCAGAGGCTAGTTTTTCCGGGGTTGCCGACATAATGACCAACAAAGCATATATCTATAAAGACGGGAAAGCGTCAAAAGAAGCTTTCCCGGCCGAGCTCGATGAACAAGCCAACCCCTACCGCGATCAGTTAATGGAAGCTGTGGCGGAAAGTGACGATGCTTTGCTGGAAAAATATCTTGAAGGTCAAGAATTAACAGAAGAAGAAGTTGCCAACGGGACTAAGCAAGCTTTGATGTCAGGGTCGCTATCGCTTGTGCTTTGTGGTTCAGCCCAAAAAACGATCGGGGCGCAAGAGCTGATGTCGAAACTGATTTACGATGCTCCCTCCCCCGTCGACGCAGGTGAGGTTGTCGGTCACAGACCCAAAACAGAAGAAGAGGTAAGTCTCAAGCCAGCCGCAAACCAACCATTATCCGCATTTGTTTTTAAAACCGTGGCCGATCCTTACGTTGGCAAACTATCATACTTTCGAGTCTATTCGGGCACTTTAAAGAGCGACTCCCCTATCTATAACGCGAACAAGAATAAGAAAGACAAAGTCGGCCACCTCTTTTTTGTCCGTGGAAAGGAACAGATTGAAACAAAAGAGATTCCAGCGGGCGATATCGGCGCGGCCCCCAAACTAGCTGATGTGAGCAGCAGCGACACTCTTTGCGATGAGGGGAATCCCCTCGTTTTTGATCCTATAGTCTTCCCAGAGCCGCACATATCTTTAGCGGTGAATCCAAAATCTAAGGAAGAAGAAGAGAAGCTGAGCACTTCCCTTCACAGATTGGCTGAGGAGGATCCGACACTTAGTTTTGAACGAAATGTCGTCACGCACGAACAGGTTCTCTCGGGTGTCGGGGATCTTCACATAGATATAGTGCTCGATAAGTTAAAAAGCCGATTCCACGTCGAAGCTGAAACCTCAATTCCTGAGATCGCCTACAAAGAGAGTATAAAAGGAACAGCCAAGGTTCAGGGCAAGTACAAAAAGCAAACTGGCGGCCGGGGTCAATACGGCGATGTTTGGATCCAAATCGAACCGCTGCCTCACGGCGGTGGGTTTGAGTTCGTCGATAAGATAGTCGGCGGGGCAGTCCCCAGAAACTTTATCCCGGCGGTTGAGAAAGGAATCCGCGAGGCTCTTGTCGGCGGCGTCCTGACAAATTACCCAACTGTTGATTTCCGGGTCACTCTGTTTGACGGCTCATTTCACCCAGTCGACTCATCGGAAATGGCTTTTAAAATCGCCGGTTCTATGGCCTTTAAACAAGGGGTGAAAGAAGCAAAGCCCTACCTTCTCGAGCCGGTTTTTGATCTAGAAATTACAGTGCCCGAGGCCAATATGGGCGACGTCATGGGAGACCTGTCCGGTCGACGTGGCAAGATTTTGGGGATGGAGCCCCTGGGGCGCCGACAAGTAATTAAGGCCCAGGTGCCACTTGGAGAAATCCAGCGTTACGCCACCGAGCTCCGGTCGCTAACCGGGGGCCGCGGCAGCTATTCGCTGAAATTCTCTCACTATGATGAAATGCCAACAGACCAAGCCCGCAAGCTCATTGAAGCCTCGCAGCAAAAAGAAGAAGTTTCGCACTAAAAATTGGTATAATGAAATAGGGTGAGAGCGTGACCTGTCGCTGGTTTTTAGTTAATCCTAAAGACTAGAGGAAATATCCCCCACCCACCCTATACGGGTAACAAGTTGCCGTTCGCAAGGGCGGGCTCGAAAGAGACGACTAGTGCCACAGAGACGAGTCCCGCGCCTATCTTGAAGGTCAGCATGGCAGTGCCGGCTTTTAAGTTAGGCGCGGGGGTGAAACGCGGTAAACTCCAGCTGGGTGCAACTCAAATAGTTCGGAACCTCTAGAGGTTCCGGGCGGGTAGAGGCCGTCTTTTAAAAGACACTCTGATTTAGGTTTCTAAAGAAGAGTAGATAGATGGCAGGTTAGAACAGAAGGGGAATTACACCGCTCTCACCCTTATTTATCGGGGTTTTTTCTTGCCAAACTTCCGGGCGAGCTTTTGATATGTTTCGTTATCTGGCGCCATGGCCAGAGCCAGCTTTATATGTCCTTGAGCCTGTCCAAACTGACCCAAGCGCTCCAAAGATGAAGCCACCCCAAAATGCGCGTAGTCGTTGGCAGGATCAACCTCCAGCGCCTCCTCAAAACTTCGCCGGGCTTCCTCAAACCGTCCATAGTTAAAATATGCTTGTCCGAGACCTTCTCGAATCGACGCTTTTGCTGGTTCTTGTTTCTTAGCTGATTCAAGTAAGACGGCAGCCTGAGCCGGATCACCGGCCCGAAGCAGCTTCATGCCTCGCATATAGAGATCATATGGTTCTTTTGAAGAAGACATAGTCATTCTCAAACATTATATACATCTGCCCTGGTTGTTTCTGCAAAACAAATGTCCATTAAATCTAAAGTTAAGATACCTCTTTTCCGATAGTTTAAAATCAACGCCATAAAACTTTTTTGGAGATTCGATCTGTCCTTCTTAACGAACGGAAGCATTAGGAAAAAGCTTTTCTTGTATATGATCATAACCGCGATCGTGCCCGGTGCCATATATACATTCGTGACCTGGCAAAGCAGCACTGAAGCTTTGTCACGGTCTATCGGCATGTCTTTTGAAGACTCAGCCAAAGAGTCGGCTGATAATATTTCCAATAAGTTGAGTGCAATTGCAGTCGATGCTGAAGTTCTTGGAGGAGAACTTGAGCACGAAATTAGAAGGCCCCTCCCAGGTTGATCCTCATGGATCTTCAACTACCGGGGATGAGCGGCATCGCGGTAATTGAGCGCCTTAAGGCAAACGAACTCACAGCCCATATTCCCATAGTGGCTGTCACTGCTTTTGCCATGAGCACCGATGAAACACGTGCCCGGGCAGCGGGCTGCGTCGGATTTATCACCAAACCGATAAACACTCGTGAATTTCCGCAGCAAGTAAATGATTTCTTGGACATGAAAGTTCAGAAAACTACCTAGCAGAACCTGCGAGTTATTGACCGCACCCGATTTTTGAAAGTATTACAGCCCCCGCAATAAAACTTTTGGGGGCTGCGATGTGGCTAATTTATTTAATTAGCTTCTTCTGCGCTCGCGCGGGTGACATTAATAGCTTGACTCTTGCCTTGATCGTTCTCAGAGATTTCAAACTCAACGGCTTCACCCTCATTAAGAGTTTTGAACCCATCGCCCTGAATTGCTGAGAAATGAACAAAAATGTCTTCGCCAGCTTCCTGCTCAATGAAACCATAACCTTTGGCCGCATTGAACCACTTGACCGTTCCTTGTACCATCTTACCCTCCTAAATACGTACACATACTTCTCTTCTTGCCTGAACATAGGGCCACATCGAGGTCACCTTACTATGTCGCAACCGAAAAGTCAATGAGTTGGCTGACAAACACTGGAACAAATGCAAAAACTTTTTTACCTTGCGCCTGGCCTGCAACACTATTGAGGATTGCTTAACCGCCGGTCTTTCGGTTATCATGTGACGATATGGCTCAGATTAAACCTTTGCGCGGAATAACTTACAATCTTTCAAAAGTCAGCTTAGCCGACGTCACAACGCCACCCTACGACATAATAAATACCCAGGCGCAAACCGAGTATTACGATAAAAGCCCGCACAATATGATACGCCTTGACCTTGGCCGCAAATATGACGACGACAGCGATACCGAAAATCGCTACACTCGGGCGGCGGCGCTCTTTGATGATTGGCAAAACGAAGACGTTCTTGTCCAAGCGGCAGAACCAACCATTTATGTCTACAAACAAACATATAAACTTGAGAAGACACATGTTCAAACTGGAATTATCTGCCTGGTAAAGCTGGAAGAATTTGGACAGGGTATCCTTCCTCATGAAAAAACTTTGTCCGCGCCCAGAAAAGACCGATACCAGCTCGTAGAGGCTTGCCATGCGAATTTCAGCCCCATATACTCACTGTACGCGGATGAAAGCAGGACGGTATCTGAGATACTCGGTCGCGCCAAGTTAAAATCTCCTTTGCTCCAGATGACCGACGAACCCGGAACTATACACGAGATTTTCCCGATAACAGAAACAACTGAGATTAGCGCTATTTCGAATATTCTGGCAGCAAAATGTCTCTTTATCGCGGATGGGCATCATCGCTATGAAACGTCGCTTAACTTCTATAAGAATTCTCAAAAGCGCGGCCAGACACCAGAATCATATCAATACATTATGATGTATTTGGTCGACATGGCGACCGAAGCCATGACCGTTCTTCCCACACACCGGGTCTTAAGGCTTGATGATTTTGACCTCTCTGACTTACTGAATAAATTGCCGGATGATTACAAAGTGTCAGACCCGAAGGCTTTTGCCGATATATCTCCGGCGTCTGATGATCCCGAGAAAGTCACCTTTGATCTTTACGCGAAGGGTCGAGTAACAAGGATTGAGGGTCAGAGAGATTCATTGGTCAGATTAAATAGTGAAACCCCTATACCTATTTCAAAACGTCTGGACACATCGATCCTGCAAGACACGATTTTCGGACCCCTGCTGGATATCGCCAGCGGCGACCCGCGATTGTCTTTCAAACAGGATATTCTGGAGGCGACAAGCCTGGTAGACAACGATGAGGCAATGCTTGCGGTGTTTCTGAGACCAACGGAGATGAACCAGATTATTGACGTAGCTGAAGCCGGTGAGAAAATGCCGCAGAAATCAACATTCTTCTATCCAAAACCACGGTCCGGGCTTGTCATCAACAGTCTTGACTAAGTAGTCTTGTCTTGACCTCGTCCAGCTTTAAACCGGAAACCGAAATCAATTTTTGTCTGCTTTTTTGACCGGACTTTAGATTAATTTGCGCTGATGGTATTTGAAGCCATTTTGCTAAAGCGCGACACAATTGCTTATTGGCTTTTCCTTCAATTGGCGCGGCTGTGACTTTCACTTTTAGAGCGTCACCGAGAACCCCGTCAACGCATAGTTTGGAGGCTTTTGTTTGTAGCCAAACCTTTAGAAAGACAGTGTCGCCCTTTGCTCGAATCCAGCTCATCGCTAATCTTCAAGTCTTAAGGCTTTTCGTCTTCCCCTTCGGCATGGTCGCTGCCTTCAGATCCGTCAACCGTGTTAACCTGCCAGTCGGGCTTTTTCTCTTCTTCATCGACTCCAAGGTCATCATCGAAAAAGCTGGATACGCTTGCAGCTGCCAACCCGGCGTCACCCTCGTCATCTTTTTTCTGCTCGTCATTAGCAGAATGTGACGAAAGCGTAGCTTTTGTTTCGCCGTCAACCTCGTCATCTTTTTTCTGCTCGTCATTAGCAGAATGTGACGAAAGCGTAACTTTTATTTCGCCGTCACTGTTTGGTTTTGCCTCGTCTTTTTGCACTTCGTCAGATAGCCCGTTTTTCTGATCAGTCGGAAAGCTGCTAACCGTTGGATTCGGTGGCGCTCCAAAGCCCTGCGGCTTTCCAAAAATATTAGTTTTTTGGTCGGAGACGTTCTCCTGAGCGTCTAGTTGCTCGTGTTTCGCTTCGTTTTCTTCACGTTTCTTGACGGCTTCAACTCGTTTAGCCTCTATCTCAGCTTCCTTCGCCTCAATCTCGGCTCGCTTTGCCTCAGGGCCTATCCAGCCAGACGAAACCTCTTCAACGGATTTCTCAATTACCGTCTCCTGCTGCGCCTTAATCTCATCTATCGCCTCTATGTCTGGCGATGGCTCTGACGCCTCTTTTTCCTCAGGCTCAGGTTGAGGCACAACTTCTGGCACCTCTATTTTTTGGCCCTTCTCGACAACATTTAAGTACTGCGTTAGCATGTCCTTGAACTTTTCTTTAAACTCTTTTTCAGCAGCCCGAAGAGTGCTGAGCTCACTGTTCAGATTCTGCTTATCGGTCAAGATGTGCTGAATAATCTCTTTCGCTTTTAGTTCAGCGTCTTTAATAATTAGATCTGATTCTTTCTGGGCATTGCTTTGTACTTCGTCAGCTGCTTTCTGGGCAGTCAAAAGTGCTTTTTGGAGAGTCTCCTCAACACCTTCATACTGCTTAACTTTTTCCCTCATCTTTTCAACTTGCTCTTTTGAATCAATGTTTTCCTTAAAAACTCTTTCGAATTCCTCGGCAACTTGATCCAGGAAGACATCTACTTCTTCCTCGTTGTACCCACGAAGCGCTCGCCGGAATTCTTTGTGATGAATATCCAAAGGTGTAAGTTTCATATGATATTCCCTCCCTCTCCTTATTCGCTAGAAGCCCAGACTATTAGATAACACCTGGAGGACTAGCCCTCTTATTAGACCTAGAACAAAAAACGCGATAATCGGTGAGAAATCTATTCCTGCGCCGCCGACACCGACCATTGGCAACAACCTTCTAAACACCCCTAAATAGGGCTCAGTAACATCATTAATAAACCTGACCACCACATCTAACGGTGGTGTATCTGGTACTGTTATCCACGACATTATGATCCTCGCCAGAATCAGGAAGCTATAAATCTGAAAAGCTTTGTCCACTAATTCGATAATTGGCAAATAAATTTACCTCTTTATCAAGAAACTGCAAATCAACATCATACCACTAAGACTGGGTACAAATCCATAGCTTGTTTAAGTTTTCGCTAGTGCTTTC
>JAUVQD010000004.1 GCA_030598355.1 Actinomycetes bacterium | reverse complement strand
GTATGGTCGCTTTCTCCGATTTTTTTCAGAGGGTTCTTTGGTTTGCCAAAAGCATAGTCTTGCTCATAAACAAAGCCTTCTCTGTGAACCTCTACGTGTAGCCACTTTGAGAGTGCGTTTACGACGGACAAGCCTACCCCGTGTAATCCTCCCGACACATGGTAGCCTTTGTCGCCAAATTTTCCGCCGGCATGAAGCAGTGTTAAAACTATCTCGACTGCTGGTTTTCCATATTTCTTTACATTGTCAACGGGTATTCCGCGCCCATTATCTTTTACTGTGACGGAATTGTCTTCATGTATGGTGATGTCAATTTCTGTACAAAAGCCTGCCAGCGCTTCGTCTATACTGTTGTCTGCAACCTCATATACAAGGTGATGAAGACCCTTAACGCCGGTGCTGCCAACATACATGCTCGGTCTTTTTCTAACCGCTTCCAGGCCCTCTAATACGGTTATGTCTTTTGCGCTATACGCCGGTTCTTTCAAAAATCCTCCAGTTGCTTTCTTCCCAACCGAATTTTATCATATTTAACTGCTGTTATACTGATTTTTGTTCTACGTTCTATTTTCTTTTGCTCGAAGGGTTGCTCGACACCTAATATCCTCGACCTTTGCTTCAAAGACGCTTGTTTTTATAAGAATTTCATTTTTCATCATTGTGAGGCGATGAGACCAGGATGGATTAGTTGTTGCAATAATTAAAATTTTGTTTCTAATCATCACTGGTTGTGAGTTGAGAGACGCTTTCTTGCCAACAATATCTTGCCATTGTGTTTGCAACAAGCTGGCCCTAAGAGCGCTTGAGAGACCCATTATTTCAAGTGATTCAGCTAGCAACTTGTCGAGCGACTCCAAGTGTTATTTTACCTCACGTGCTAGCTTATCCTAATAGGCATTAACAAGTAAAGATAGTCTTCCTTTTTAATCGATTTTATCAGGCCAGGGTTGACTGGACCAGTGAATTCAAAAAGAGCTTTTTCTTCTGATATTGCTTGAAGTCCATCGATAAGAAACTGGGCATTAAAGGCTATTTCGTCCATTTTTTCTCCCTTTATTTTTGCTTTTACCCTCTCGCTTGCTTCTCCGACTCCTTGCGTTGTCGCGACAATATTCACGCTCGAGCTATCTGTTGACACCTTGATGCTCATATTCTTTTGCGCCATCAGCGCCACTCTCTTTACCGCGGCAATTAGTTCGTCTCTGTTAACTTCGGCGCTTGTGGTTGTTTCTTTTGGTATAAGTTGTTTATATTTCGGGAATTGTCCCTCAATAAGTCTTGAGATCAACTCAACGTTAGCCGTCTTAATTGCCATCAAGTTTTCATCGCTGATTATGTCTATTTTACCGTTTTCATCAGCAAGTAGTTTTTGAATTTCTTCGATTGCTCTTTGGGGTATCAACAAAGACGTATTTTCTGTTTTTTTTGTTCTCATCGGCACAGTCTTAACCGCTAATCTGTAGCTGTCTGTAGCTACCATGAGCAGACTTTTGTCTTCTTCTTGTAAAAGCGCCCCTGTTAAAACAGGTCGTGTCTCGTCTTTTGATATTGCCTTGGCTGTACAGTTGAGCATATCTATCAGTTGGCGTACATCTACTGTTATTTTCTGTTTTGCCTCGACATCTGGAAATGCCGGAAAATCTTCTGGTTGCATTCCCTTGACTTTAAATGAGGATTTTTCTGACTTTATCTCGATGTTGTTTGCTTTTTCTTCCGTCGTTATTTCTATCGCACCCGGGGACATGTGTTTCACAATGTCGACAAGAAGTCTTCCCGGCAAAACGGTCGATCCAGGTTTTTCAACTCTCGCGGCGCATTTAGATTTCACCGATATTTCTAAATCCGTGCCATAAATCTCAAGATCCCCGTCTTTTTCAGCTTGTATTTTTATCCCCGACAAAATTGGAAGCGTGCTTTGAGTGGAAGAGGCTCTCTGAGCAGCCTGAAGAGCACTCAAAAAAGATCCTTGATCAAGAGTTATTAACATATTAGACCTCCCTATAACATTTCTTTATTTATAAAAAATAGTAGTAGTAGAACGGTTGATACTGTTAATTAAGAAAAGACTTGTAGTGTCAACAAGAGTGAGCGGTTGTTGAAAAAAGTGTGAACAATTAATAAGAACGCTTTTTTCTGAACAAGTCACTGGGAACGAATTCTACTTGTCAGTTCTTGTATTTGATTGTATAGCTCACGATTCTCATTTATAAGTCTCTCTATCTTATTTGTTGCGTGAAGAACGGTTGTGTGGTCTCGGCGGCCAAACGCTGTGCCAATCTTTGGCAGAGAAGCATCTGTAAGTTCCCGCGCTAAATACATGGCGACTTGTCTTGGGACAACAATCGGCCGCGATCGCTTAGCGCTAACAAGATCAGTTTTTGATAAGCGATAGAATCGGCACACCTCGCTTTGTATTTGTGAGATAGAAACGACACGATCTTCTGTCGAGAGAAAAACGTCTTTTAAAACGTCCTCGGCCAAAGTAGCCGTAATCGGGCTAGATGTTAGCGAAGAGAAGGCAGAGATTCTTATGAGCGCGCCCTCTAGTTCGCGAATGTTTGATTGAATTTTTGAAGCAACCAGCTCTAACACACTGTCGGGCGCTTCAATATTATTTATAGCTGCTCTTTTTCTTAAGATAGCGATTCGTGTTTCAAGGTCGGGTGGCTGAATATCCACAATTAATCCTGATTCAAACCGCGTTCTAAGGCGGGCCTCGAGCGTTGCTATATCTTTGGGCGGTCGATCGCTGGATATTACAGTTTGCTTGTTTGCCTCATGAAGGGTGTTGAACGTGTGAAAAAATTCTTCTTGTGTCGCCTCTTTGTTTTCCAAGAACTGGATATCATCGATTAATAAAACATCATTGTTTCGGTATTTCTTTTGGAATCCAACAATTTTTTCTTTATCACGAATTGAATTTATGAAATCGTTTGTAAACTTTTCGGAAGATACATATTTGACTGTTTGGTTTTCGTGATGCTCCAGGACATAACGACCAATAGCTTGGAGAAGATGAGTTTTCCCTAAACCGACGCCTCCATATATAAAGAGAGGATTATATGCACGCGAAGGCTTTTCGGCGACGGCTAGAGCCGCGGCGTGGGCGAACCGATTGCTGCTTCCGATAACAAAGGAATCAAAAGAGTACTTGCTGTTGATGTTTGAGCGAGCCAGCAAACCTGTTGCCGGGCTTTGTTCCGTTTTTTTCTCGGGAGCTGGACCGCTGGGCTCAGGAGTAATTTGTTGTGTGACAAACTGTAGCTGAAATTTCTCACCGACGACTTCAAGAAGACAGTCACATATTAATGGGGTATAGCGTGACTCAAGCCATTCACGAGCGAAGTCGTTTGGGGCTGAAATAGTTATTGTGTCATCGTTAAAGCCAACAGGCACTGTATTGGTAAACCAGGTTTTATATGTTGGTGAATTAAGTTGACACTTAATTAGGGAAAGGGTGTCTTCCCATATTTTTTCTATCTGTTCATCCATCTATGCCCCTCGCGAGCTGTTTCATGATTCCATTATCGAGTCTAGAGAATTAATGCCGTGATTAGTAATTGATCGCTTTCCGTTTTTATCGCACTTAACGAGGCCAGCTTCTTCGAGTACACGTAGGTCTCTGTAGGCCGTACTAAGTCCCGCCGACAACTCGGCTGCTACCCGTGATGGCCCAATTGAGCCGACTTCGACTACGATAAAGAGAGCCTTTTTTTGTCTTTTCGAAAGCCTGGGCCGCGATCGGACAAGATCACCGTTTGGTTTAGCGGAAACTGTTTTTTGTGATAGAGCTAAGGTTATCACAGCCCCGGAATGTAGGTTGTCTTCTATTTTTAATGCTCCGCCAACCGCGGCCATGGCCCGCGAGGCAATGGGCAGGCCGGAGCCAACTCCCCGTATGAATCCCTTAATTGTGGAGTCGGCTGTTGTAAAACCGGGCTCGAGAGCGCGTTTTTTCTCAGCGATACCCGGACCCCGATCAGACACCCTTAAGACGCTTCCTTTTTCCAGAACAGATATGACGACTTCTTGAAAATTAGCGTGGATCAAGTTTTCTATCACTTCTCTAATAGCCGCAAGCGGCAGCAAGCTATTGTTTTTTCTCACTATACCGGACACTTCGTCAACTAAAAGCTTCATAAGCTTTTCAAGACTATCGGCAGTGCACTCGGAGGTTTTTGGTTCCGTGGTCGAGGAGGCATATACAGCTATTCGCGGAGGGCTGGAAGTGCCTAAGCAGCCCGACTTCTCAGCCAAACCCTTTTTAAACAGCTCATCGACGGCCTGCTTTACTGAAGGCATTTCGCCGGCATTTGTTTTCACAGCTTTATCAACACCCTTTGCGGTCAAAACCACTCCCCTTGATCTAGTAAAAACAAAATCGGCCCGTCAATCAGTGACCATTTTTGAAAGCCTGCTACGTCGACAAATAGATAGTTATCCACAAAACTTTCCACATGTGTGGAAAAAAGACGAAAGAAAAAACCTGGTTATTGCAAGGAGCTGACACAAACTTCGAGAAAGCAAAATAAGATAGTAAAACCCACAAGCTCCAGATAGATCATTGTAAGATTATCGGCACGAACCCAATTACGCAGAGCCTTGAGTTAGAGAAGAAAAAAGCTGCGATAAAACCTAAAACCCTTAGCTGGATTATAACAAAAGAACTTTCTTAAGCAACACTTCGTCTAGCAGACGTTTTGATGAGGACGGGCTCATTGACCGGCGTTCTTGACACCGGAAAAAGGGCAAATATATAATGAGTTCTATTTTAAAGGCAGGTAGTACATCATGAAAAGAACATATCAACCAAGCAACAGGAAAAGAAAAAGAGTACATGGCTTCAGGGCGCGGATGAGCACAAAGGCTGGGCGGAGGGTTCTGTCAAACCGCAGGTCAAAGCAGAGAGCGCGTCTATCAGCCTAGAAAAAACGCTAGTGAAAAAAGACGTGTGGGTCAAAAAAACCGCTCTTTTTAAAGAAGTTTATGAGGGCGGAAAATCAATAGCCGCGCGGGATCTTGTCCTTTATTATTTAAATATCGGGGGAGAGTCTCAGACCAAGGTCGGATTTTCTATTGGGAAAAAAGTCGGCGGGGCTGTTGTGAGAAACAAGATAAAAAGACGCTTAAAGAGTATTGTTACAAATGAGCTGAAAAATATTAAAAAAGGATACGCCCTCGTGTTCATAGGTAGACCAGTGATAGCGACAAGATCTTTTCCGGAAGTGCAAGAATCCTTGGTGGGGCTGGTTCGGGGTGCGGGGATCTATAGGAACAAGAAATGAGACATGTAATCGTTCATAGTATTCGCGCCTATCAGCGCTTAATTTCTCCCTGGCTTCCGAAATCATGCAGGTTTTATCCGTCATGTTCTGAATATTTTCGGGTTGCGGTTGAGAAACACGGAGCCGCTCGGGGGTCCTGGCTTGGAATAAAAAGGATTTCACGGTGTCACCCCTTGAATCCGGGGGGCTATGATCCCGTTCAGTAAAGTGAGGCAAAAATTTTAGCACCCATTGAAAATATCTTAGAGCAGATTTTGAATTTCTTTGTCGTAGTTACCGGTGACTACGGGCTCGCGATCATTCTTATGACAACGGCGGTTCGAATAATAATCTTGCCGTTGACGATCAAACAAACCAGGTCAATGCATCAGATGAAGAAGCTTCAACCAAAGATAAAGAAGCTCCAAGAGAAATATAAGGACGATAAGCAAAAGCTGCAGCAAGAGACAATGAAGTTTTATAGTGAGAACAAAGTGAATCCTGTTTCAGGATGTCTACCTCTGCTTTTGCAGCTGCCAATCATGTTTGCTCTTTTTCGGGTGCTTTTAGAAATAGGCAAAAAAACACACGCCACCTTTTACTTTTTCATCAGCGACTTAAGTAAATCAGCGGGCGAGGCGTGGGGTCAACAGGCAGCCGGTAAAATGTCAATATCTGAAATGGCCCCTTATTTGATATTGGTCGCCTTCATGATTATTACGACCTATATACCATCACGAATGATGAGTAGCGATCCTCAGCAAGACAAAATCATGCTATTCATGAGCGCGTTTATGGCCTACATCGGCTGGAATCTTCCGTCTGGAGTATTGTTGTATCTGGTTGTCAGTAACGTCTGGACCATAGGGCAGCAGTACTTCACTTTGCGCGGAAACGAAACCGCCACACAGGAGGGCTGAGATGAAAAATGTCATAGAAACTGAAGGCGAAACCAAAGAGGAAGCGATCGAAGAAGCTCTTAGGGAACTAGGGGTTGAGAGAGATAAAGCCAAGATAGAGGTACTCGAGGAACCAAACAAGAGCCTGCTTGGATTGCGAAAAGCAAAAGCGCGAGTAAGGGTTAGCGTGGTCGACCACGAAAGCGTTGCAGTGGAAGTAATTGAAGAGATGCTAAAGAACTTTGGCGTTGAAGCCACTATTGAAACGCGCTACGAAGAAAACTATCTCTGGGCAACCTTGAGTGGAAAATCACTATCCTGGATGATCGGACACCACGGTCAGACGCTCGACGCGATACAGGTTCTTGTTGGAGCCATTATAGGGTGCAAGCTCAAAGAATCCGCCAGAGTCATTGTCGATGTCGAGGGCTATCGTGAACGGAGCCAAAGAGAAGTTAAGGCGATGGCGGAAAGAACAGTTGGCAAGGTGCTTGCTCGGGGTGAAGCCATATCTCTTCGGCCAATGAATGCGCTTGAAAGAAAACTTGTTCACCTGGTTGTTGCTGAATACGGGGGAGCAAAATCGAGTTCAATCGATACAGAGCCCAATCGTTTCGTAATTATTTCGCCGGCTTAAGGAAATAAAAGCTTTTAGAGTGCCCGATCGGACTCCAACCTCCTAAAACATCCGACTATTAACCAACAATGCTGTTATGATCTCTAGTATGTTGTTTGATGAAACGATAGTCGCTGTATCGACCCCCACGGGTCCCGGTGGCATAGGGATTGTCAGGTTGTCCGGCTCGAAATCGTTTAGCATAATTGACAGATTGGCAAAAACAAGAAATGAGCCGATCAGCTCAAAAAAATCCCATACCACCACCCTAGCGAAGATCATTGATCCACAAACCGACGAGCTAATCGACGAGGCGCTTATCACAATCATGAGGTCGCCCAATTCTTATACGCGCGAAGATATTGTGGAAATCAATTGTCACTCGGGTGCTGTTCCTATAAGAAAAACGCTCGAAGCTGCGCTGAACGAAGGTGCTCGTCTGGCTGAGCCGGGAGAGTTTACGCATCGCGCTTTTCTTTCAGGAAGAATCGATTTGACGCAGGCTCAAGCGGTTATGAACCTTGTTCAAGCGCGCAGCGAAGCAGCTGGACGCGCGGCCGCCCGACAAGCCGATGGACATGTGGGCAAGAAAATCGAGCTTCTTCGAAAAGGGCTGATCACGCTAGCGGCTGAGCTCGAGGCGGCAATTGATTTTGCGGACGAAGACATTGAATCAATTTCGCCAGAAAAAGTATCTCACGCGCTCAAGAAGATTATTAAAGAAATAGAAGAGCTTATAGATGCTGTCAGCAAGGGAAAGACACTGGATCGCGGAATTCTAGCAGCAATAATTGGTCGGCCAAATGTAGGCAAGTCCAGCCTTCTCAACGCTGTTTTGATGGAGGATAAAGCGATTACCAGTTCGCAGCCAGGGACTACGAGAGATATTGTGGAAGCTCAGGTCCAATTGGAAGGAATACCGGTAGACCTTCAGGACACAGCCGGCTGGCGGGATCCGCAAGACGATATTGAAAAACTAGGTCTTGAAAAAACCAAAAAGGCTATAGCCGAGTCAGATTTGGTTATTCTGGTGCTGGATGGCAGTGAACCCCTTGCGCAGGAGGATCAAGACTTACTCGACCTGCCGGTCAAGAGCCAGCATTGCGTTACGGTTGTAAACAAGAACGATTTGCCCCGAAAACTTCTTCTGGACGAGAGGCTCAGCGCTAGCCGAGCAGACCATATCGTTTCGGTTTCAGCAAGAAGCGGAGACGGTATCGATCTGCTAGGTAAAACCATTGCCGAAATATTTGGATTCTCTCGGGAGGCGGAGGGACATGAAGCCTTTCTGGCAAGCGTCAAGCAGGAAAACAACTTGAAATTGGCGAAGAGAAACCTGGTTGAAGCAGATGAAGCGCATGGTCAGGGATTCGGAGAAGAAGTGGTGTCAACGCTTATCAAAGAAGCCCTGGTAAACCTGGGGGAAGTTATTGGCACAGAGGTTAACGAAGAGATAATAAAAGAGATCTTCAATCGCTTTTGTATTGGAAAGTAGCGCGCCGGATTTTCTTGAAGCGGGGAAATATGGCGAGACGGCGAACGTTCACCAACCCGACGAATAAAGGATAGCAACACTGAAAGAGATAAACGAGAAAGAGCACGATGTAATTATTGTTGGAGCTGGTGTGGCCGGCTTACACGCAACCGAGGCAGCGAGTAAAAGCGGGGCAAGACCACTGGTGATAACCAGCTCCTGGGATACAGCCGGTTATTTGGCCTGGGGCCCCAGCCTAAGCGTAAAGGGAGGGCCCGGTGGGCTAAACCAAAAAATACTAAGAAAAGCTCTGTTTTATGAGGGTGAGCTGAACGGCAGAACGATTTTAATTGATGGATATAAGTTTCAGGGATATTGGAGAGAGAGCCTTGAAAGGCAAGCAGGTATAAGAATATTCCAAGACACTTGCGAGGACGTTACCAGGGAAAAGAGCTTTTGGAAAGTAAGAACAATGTGGGGGAAGATATATTTCGGAAAAACTCTGATCATTGCCACAGGCACGTTTTTGGGGGGCAGAGTGGAAATCGGTAGCGAAGAGTTTGCGGGAGGACGCCCGGGGGAATCGGGGTCAGCGCGCCTGGAAAAAGCTCTGCGCGTACTAGGGTCGGAATTTTATCTGACAAAAGAGGAAGCCGGCCCGATCATCGGCGTTGATGGCATAGAATGGGGAAAATTAGGTACGGTCGACGAAGCGCTGGGTTTTTGTTGGACTGAAACAAGTGACAAAAAGAGAGTATACATAGAGCCAATTGACCGGGGCGGTAAAGAGTTTTATCTTCGCTTACCAGGAGGCCAAACCCGCAAAAGCGCTTCTTTAAATCTTCTTCCGGGCCTCAAGAAAGCGCAAACCGTCAGACCGGCATATACTGTTTTTTACCAAGCAATAGGACAAGACCAGCTAAGAGAGACGCAAGAAAGCAAATTTGCTGACGGCTTGTTTTTTGCCGGACGAGTTAATGGAGCTCAGAATTACGCAGAATCAGCACTCCAAGGCAGTCGAGCCGGTTGCGGCGCCGCAAAAAAGGTTTCACGTGAAACATGACAAACAAAAAGACAGATTTTGACATAATAGTAATAGGGGCTGGCCATGCTGGTTGTGAGGCCTCCTTGGCGGCCGCTAGAATGGGGTGCAAGGTGCTGCTCTTGGCGATCAACGTCGACAAAATCGCGCACATGCCGTGCAATCCCTCTGTTGGGGGTATAGGGAAAGGCCAGCTGGTGCGAGAAATAGACGCGCTCGGGGGAGAAATGGCGCGAAATGCCGACCAGGCAATGGTGCAAATTAAGACTTTGAATGGGAGCAAGGGGCCGGCCGTGCAAGCACTTCGCGCACAGGCTGACAGAAGAAAATATAGTTGGTTGATGAAACGAAGCCTGTTAGAAGTAGAGAATCTGACGCTCAGGCAAGGCGAAGTACTTGAGATAACAAAAGACGGCAGTGCCGGGTTTTTCGTGAAAAGCTCAGATAGCCAGAGTTATTCCGCAAGAAAAGTGATCGTAGCGACAGGTACATTTTTGAGAGGAGAAATAGTTATCGGTAGCACTTCAGCTCCCGGCGGACGCGCGGGAGAATTGCCGAGCAACGGGATTTCAAAAGCACTTAAACAACTTGGCGTGGAGCTGGGAAGGTTTCAGTCCGCCACCCCGCCCAGGGTTCTGGAGCATAGCGTTGACACAGGAAAAATGGTGGTCCAACCTGGAGACATTGACCCGGTCAGGTTCTCTTTTGAGAGCGCGAAAAGAAGAATAAAACAGCGCCAATGCTATCTGACCTACACGGGGGAAAAAGTTCATAATGTAATCAAAAAGAATTTACACCTATCACCGATTAAGAGTGGATCGGTTAGCGCCAAGGGACCAAGATATTGTCCGTCGATTGACAGAAAGATCATGAATTTTCCTGATAGAAAAAGACATCCCGTTTTTGTGGAGCCGGAAGGATGGCGAAACCACGAAATGTATTTGCAGGGCCTGACTACCAGTATGCCTATCGAAGTCCAAGAAAAAATAATAAATTCAGTATTGGGCTTGGAAAAGGCCATCATGATAAGACCCGGCTACGCTGTTTCATATGATTACGTCCTTCCACACCAGCTCAAGAAGACCCTGGAGTGCTTTTTACGGCCTGGACTTTATACTGCGGGTCAAATAAATGGTACGTCTGGTTATGAAGAGGCGGCTGCGCAAGGACTGATGGCCGGAATAAACGCGGCGCTGGCATGCCAGGGCAAAGAATCCTTGGTGCTAGATAGAGCCAGCGCATATATCGGTGTACTAATTGATGATCTGGTAACTAAAGAAATTGATGAGCCATACCGGATGTTTACCTCAAGGGCGGAGTATAGGCTGCTTCTTCGGTCTGACAATGCTGACCTGCGGCTGGCGCCGATAGGGCATAGCCTCGGTTTAATATCGGACGAGCGAATGAGTAGGGTTGAGAAGAAAAGACAAGGCATTGAGGCTTGTATCGCCAAGCTCGAGGCGACACCAGTAGAGGTTGCTGGACTTCTTGACCCAATAGAGGGGAAAAGAGCGCGCAAGGAAGGCCGATTGCGGGCAAAAGTACTGCTCAAAAGGCCAGAGGTTACTATCGAACAGCTCAAACCAATAGTCAGGTTGGGTCGTTTCTCCAAAGAAATCAGACGCCAAGCTGAAATCGAGATAAAATACGAGGGATACATTAAGCGTCAGCAAAGCCGGATCACGGCTCAAAAGCAGTTTGAAAAGATGGAGCTCCCCGATATTGATTTCAAACAAATAGAAGCGATGTCGAGCGAAGCAAGACAAAAGCTTGATCAAGTGAAGCCTCGCTCGCTGGGTCAGGCCTCGCGAATAGCCGGGGTGACACCAGCGGATATTTCAATCCTGATGATCTATATAGAGCAATGTCGGAAAAGTTTGTAAAAACTTTGCAAAAAAAGAGCAGGGATCTTGGCGTTGAGCTGACGAACGCACAGGCCAGGATCTTCTTCGACTATGGGGAAATACTGGCCGAAGCAAATCACAAAACAAATCTGACAGCGATTTCAAAAGAAGACTATATTAACGAGCATTTCGTCGACTCGCTGACACTTGTTGTAACTGAAAAAATCACTGACGGAGCGAAGGTTGCGGATATTGGGGCCGGCGCGGGTTTTCCGGGGATGGCGGTAAAGATTGTTAAGCCAATCGATTTGTATTTGATTGAGCCTAACGCCAAGAAGTCGCTTTTTCTGGAAAAACTCATTAACGAACTGGGAATAGATGGCGCAAAAGTTATTAAAGCCAGGGCGGAGATGGCCGGAAGAGATACGGACATCAGGGAGAAAATGGACGTGGTTATCGCCAGGGCTGTCGCTGGCTTGCCCGTTTTGTTAGAATATGCCTTACCGCTCTTAAGAACGGGAGGCTGGTTTTTGGCTATGAAGGGCTCTCGTTTCAAGGAAGAGCTCAAACAAGCGCAAAGCGCTTGCTTAGAGCTGGGGGCCCGAGTGGATTCAATCTTTGAGCCCTGGGGGGCGGACGCTCAAGAAGGACGAGTTATCATACAAATTCAAAAAACTGAAAAGACCAAAAATAGATACCCGAGGAGAACGGGTGTTCCAACAAAACGGCCGCTGGGAGACTGATTTTGGACGAGAGCAAGAAAGGTATTCGCATAGCCCTAGTTAACCAAAAGGGCGGTGTCGGAAAAAGCACAACAGCTGTAAATCTGGGCGCGTGCTTGGCTGAAATCGGGCAAAAAGTGCTTTTGATAGATCTTGACCCGCAAGCAAATGCGACTAGCGGGGTTGGGTGCCGTCGCGAAGACCGGGCTAACTGCATATACAATGTTTTGGTAGACGATGAACCAATAGAGTCGGTAATTGAGCAAACTGAAGTCAACAATCTTTCGCTTGTCCCCTCAACCACTCAATTAGCCGGAGCCGAAATTGAATTGGTTTCGCGGATTTCTAGAGAGTCACTATTGCGGAACGCGATCGCCGGTATTGTCTCAAAATACGATTACATTTTAATAGATTGTCCACCGTCTTTGGGGCTTCTAACAGTCAACGCTCTGACCGCCGTGGATAAGCTAATAATTCCTATACAGTGCGAATATTATGCTCTGGAGGGGCTTAGTCAATTAGTAGAAAGCGTGCGCTTGATTAAAAGACACCTTAATACAGAGTTAGAAATTGCGGGAGTCGTTATGACTATGTTTGACGTTAGAACCAAGCTGTCTTCACAAGTGGCTTCAGAAGTCGTGAAGCACTTTTCTAAAAAAGTTTTTGAGACCGTTATCCCCCGCTCAGTTCGTTTGAGCGAGGCTCCAAGTTATGGTTTGCCCATCATTTCCTATGACATCAAAAGCAAGGGCGCTTTAGCATATCAAAACTTCGCAAAGGAAGTGATCGCCCGTGGCTAAAAGGGGTCTCGGGAGAGGACTTGGATCACTTATTCCAAGCCTGGTTCCGGATGGGCTGACCTTTGAAGAAATCCCGATTGATGAAATCGTGCCGAATCCGAGCCAACCGAGGCAAGCGATGGACACAGGTGCTTTATCCGAACTAGTAGCGTCGATCAAGAAGCACGGAGTTATGCAGCCGGTTGTGGTGAGACCGAAAGAAGACACTTTTGAGCTGGTTGCAGGGGAGAGAAGGCTGAGGGCGGCGCAACAGTTGGGGCTGTCGGTCATTCCCGCGATTATCAAAGAATCAAACGATGGCGAGTCGCTCCAGTTAGCGCTGGTTGAAAATATTCAAAGAGAAGATCTCAACGCGATTGAAGAGGGTATAGCCTACAAACGACTAACCGATGACTTCGGGTGTACGCAGGCCGAGGTAGCAGAGCTTGTGGGCAAGAATAGAGCCACTGTCTCAAACACAATGAGGCTTCTGCAGCTCCCAGGGTCTTTGCAGAAAAAAATTAGCGAAGGACGACTGTCTTCTGGTCATGCTCGCGCCCTGCTGGGACTAGATGATCAGGCCGAACAAACCAAGCTAGCTGAAAGAATAATTGCGGAGGGATTATCGGTCCGACAGACAGAAGAACTAGCTCGACTTCGGCAACTTTCAAAAGAAAAAAGGGCAGTTGTCAAAAGTCCGATATCGCCAGAGATTCAGGCAATGGCAAAGAAAATTGGCCGGGCGCTGAAAGCTCAAACGCGAGTAAAAAAAACTAGGGACAAGTTTAAGATCGAGCTGGTCTTTAGCAGCGCTGACGGCATAAGAAAAATGGAAGAACTGGTTTTGCGTGATCTACCTTGATAACGCGGCTACTTCTTTTCCTAAACCGAAAGAAGTTTTGGCTGAGATTGATGAATGTTTTAAGAACATCGGCGGCAGCCCCGGTCGTGGCGCGCATCTAACCTCGCTTGAAGCCGGACGCGTTGTTTTGGGCGCGCGCGAAGCAATTACTCAACTTCTCGAAGCTGGAAGCCCGGAAAATATTATTTTTACCGCATATGCCACTGAGGCTCTAAATTTAGCCATTAAGGGTTCGGTAAGAGATGGCGATACGGTGGTCACGACATCAATCGAGCATAATTCTGTCTGCCGGCCACTTGAGTACTTGGCAGAACATCATCAAGTTAAGGTTCTGCGGGCCGCTAATTTTTCAAACGGCGATCTGAATCTAGCTCACTTTCAAGAACTTATCAAAAAATCCCCTAATCTAGCGGTGGTCACCCATGCGTCAAATGTGATCGGCAACATTTTGCCCATTGAGGAGATAGCGGCCATAACCCGCAAGGCAAAAGTGCCTCTTTTAGTAGACGCGGCTCAAACTGCGGGTTCTGTCCCGATCTCCATCGAGAAAATGGGGATTGATATGCTGGCCTTTGCTGGCCATAAGGGTCTGCTCGGACCACCGGGGACCGGAGGACTGTATATTGGTCCGGGAGTGGCCGTACGTGAGTTGAAGCAGGGAGGTACTGGTGGAGCATCGAAAGACGGGCAGCCAAAAATAAGACCTGATCGCTATGAAAGCGGCACTCCAAACACCTGGGGAATCGGTGGTCTTGGGGCGGCGGTGAAGTTTATTTCAAAAATCGGAGTCGAAAAGATCTATCTTGAAGAGAGCAGAAAGATGAGAAAGCTGCTATCAGGGCTAGAGCATATCAACGGGATAAAGATATATGGACCGAATCCAAGCGAGCAGAGAGTGTCTCTGGTTTCTTTGCGGGTAAAAAAGATTGATTCAGGAGAATTGGCTTATCTGCTTAATAAGAATTATGGTATCGCTACCCGGGCGGGCTATCATTGCGCTCCGGAAGCCCATAAGACTCTCGGTACTTATGACACAGGAACATTAAGACTAAGTCCCGGTTACTTTTCGACCGATGAAGACATAGAAGCAGTAGTTCAGGCTATAGACGAGCTCAGTTATAAAACACCAACGAGATAATCATTCGCTATGGCGCAAGCCGGCATGGCATGGTATTATGACGCCGTTAGGCAGGAGGTAGGTTATGGAACGTAAGTATTTCTCGGCTCAAGATTTTGGCATTGGCATTATTACAGGGTTGGCTATTGGAGCGATAGCGGGAATCTTGATGGCGCCGGAGTCAGGCGAATCCACTCGCGAAAGACTAGCCACCAAAGCGGGCGATATTAAATTATCCGCGCAAGACCTAGTCGATAATGCTAGGAATAACCTGGATTTGGCTGTCAATCGACTTGAAGGAACCTTTGGGACCCGTGAGAAAATCCTTAGAAAACGCTTGGGCGATCTTAAAGACGAACTCGAAAAGTATAATTTAGGCAGCGCCTGATTATTGTAGTCGAGGGATAAAAGCTTTTGAAGAAGAAGCCCGAAGTCGCTGTGCTTATGGGAGGCGCGTCGGCTGAAAGAGAAATCTCACTAATAACCGGCAACGAAATAAGCCTGGCTTTGTCCGCAAAAGGCTATAAAACCACCAAGATTGATCTCGACAAGAATATTGTTGAGAACCTCAAAAAAAGCCAGTGCGAGCTGGTCTTTATTGCCCTTCATGGAGTGCCCGGAGAAGATGGAACGATACAAGGCCTTCTTGATATTCTGGGTCTACCTTATGTTGGGTCCGGCGTGTTAGCAAGCTCTGTCGGGATGGATAAAATTAGGTCAAAAATGCTCTTCAGCGCACTTGGAATCCCAGCCCCTTTTCACATAGCCGTTAGCCAAAGTGAGCTGCAAGTCGGTCAGATAGACAAACTTGTTCAGCGAGTTGTGGGATCGATAGCTTTTCCGATGGTGATTAAGCCGGTTGCCACAGGATCAGCAATTGGTGTTGAAATTGTAGAAAAGGAAGAAGAAATTGAGCCGGCCCTTCGCGAAGGAATAAAATATGGACGAGAGGTGATTGCCGAGGAGTTCATAGTTGGCAAAGAAATCACGATCGGACTTATCGGAAACGAGGATCCGCGTATTTTGCCGGCAATCGAAATCGTCTCAGAACGAGAGTTTTACGACTATACAGCGAAGTACACACCAGGAATGAGTACACACATAATCCCCCCCGGTGTTCCCAAAGAGACAATTTCCAAAGCGGAGAGGTTCGCGAAGGCAGCACATACCGGCCTTGGCTGTCGGGGGCTGTCGCGCGTAGACTTTATGGTCGACAAGGAAGACGATGTGCCATATATACTTGAGATCAATACTATCCCTGGCATGACACCGGTCAGTTTATTTCCTGAAGCCGCAAAAGCGGCTGGAATCGAATTTGAAGATCTAGTTGAACAGCTTGTTCATTTTGCTATGGAATAATTCAGTGACACGCTGGGGACATGTTCTTAATTCGGTTTTCAGAATTAAGTACGTGTCACCGAATTATTCACGCACACCACACTATGTTTATTCATTAAGCTTTATTGGGACCGCTTGATCCTTTGCGGGCGGGCCGGAAATGTCAAAAAAGTAATCTCCGGAGACCTTTTTTATTAACCTGACATTTTTGGGCCAAGGCGCCTCAAGTTTTTTCTCCGAGCCGGGGATAAGTTTTGAATGAACCAAAACCCCGTCAACTCCCAGTTCTCTCAAGAATTCAATGGTTTCAATGGCTGGAAACTCAGACACCCGACTCTCAAGATCAGCCCAAAGAGGCGGCGTGTAGCCGCTATAGCCATTAACTAGTTGCTTCGAATGATAGCTGGAGTAATGTACATACTTAACTTGCTCGCTCCCCGAAGGTGGCAGCTCAATAATGACTTCGGATTTGGTGTCTTTTGCCAACCATTTATATATTGGAGGAATTTGGTCGCCGGAAGCTATCGGTTGTGATAGCGGGATAGACCAGGAAACTTGCTGGAAGATCACGAAGGCTAGCACAATGACTGCAATGAGATCAGCGCGTCTTCCCTTCTTTCTCTTTTCCTGCCAAAACTCCAGAAGCCGGGTTATGCCGAAAGCCGCGAGGATAGTCAGGCCAAGGAGGACCAATAGGCCGAAACGAGCCGGCACTCTCATCGACTTGAACCCTGGGAGAAGATGAAAAGCAAAGAAAAAAGGAAGCGGAACTTTCCGACCGAGGATAATCTTATATGGGCCCAAGCTATAGACGAAAGCAATAAAAGAGACTATCAAATAAAAAAGCTTAATTTGTCCAGTCTTTGCCCTGGCTTTGACGCTTTTCAGAAGGCCGCCGAGGCCTGCCACAGCTAAAAGTATAACCGCAAAGCCGGGAAAAAGAATATTCTCAACTCCGGGTCGGGAAAAACCAAGCAGTTGACCCCAGAAAACACTTCGTTCAACGGTATACAGGTAATCCGTCGGAGCCGCTGCGTAAACAGCGGTTTCTCCGACAGTGCGCTCAAAATTCGGCATGGTCTTATGAAGCGTGAGGTACGGGTGGATAAATGGATATAAAAGAGCGACTAAGACCAGAGCGCCTATCGCAAAGGAGATGAAGCCCCCTCGTGTAATTTTGATTCGCTTAAAGATAAAAAAGAACCCGAAAAATAAGAGAAATAAAATGCCAGCGTAAATAGCATAATACCAGCTTGATAGAGCTTCCAGGAACAACATCAGGGCGGCTAGCACCATATATTTTGGTTTGTTATCGTTTAGCCACTTGTGCAGGTACATAAGCATGAGAAGCATAAAAGCGTCAGCATGGAGCTGGATGTGGCCAATTTGCGCCAAGTGATAAGCGGAAAACGTATAAAAAAACCCGGCCAGGATTGCGGCGAGGGTGTTCTTGGTCAATTGTTTTGCCAGCAAGAACATAGCAAAAGCGTCTAGTGCCAGTAGGAGAAAAAGCAAGGCGTTAACCGTGATAACGGGGTTTCTTGTGAGATAAAAAACAGGAGAAACCATGATGCTTGGAATTAACATTAGATCAGAATAAGCTAAGGTATTTTTGTAAGGAAAATAGATATTTGTGTTAAAGAGTGTGGATAATGAAAAATCTTGGTTTATTAAAAAATGATTGTTCCATGATATAACCCAGCCCATGTATAACGGGTCCCCTAAATCAAAAGGAAGGCGCGCATCTATCTGGTCAACCAGCGGATATGTCATCATTAATACGGTTACCAAATAAAGCAATAAGACTAAAATTGCGATGAGCGGAACTGAGCGTAGCCTAATAAGTGCCTCCCGTTTAGCGCACGTTGTTCTTGCTGCGGTATTTAATAATAGCAAAAGCCAAGACGCCTATGCCGACTAGCAGGGCGACAGAGGTCAATGGGTCTTCCAGAAATCGCAAGATCTTCATCGCTCCGGTCGAAACAGCTAGAACAAGAAGGCCGGCGGTTAAAACACCTGTGATTATGGCTGGGATCGCATATTTAAGCTCAATGCCAAAAAGCCAAGCGACAAGACTCCCGGTCCAAGCGCCTGTTCCGGGAGACGGAATGGCTACGAAGGCGATCAGGGCTAGGGCGCCGTATCGCTCAATCTTATCCGAATGTTTGACTCTGGTCTTTTCAAAAAGGTGCGAGAGCACACGATCAAAAAAGCGGAAGCGGTTCATGAGCCACCTACTTATTGGCTCTAAAAGAAGCAAAATGGGGAGGACGGGGGCGAGGTTGCCCAGGACAGCCAGGGTAAAAACCAGCCAAGGGTCGAGGCCAAAATTAAGACCAACTGGGATCCCGGCACGCAATTCTCCGACCGGTAGAGCGGAGACAAAGAAGACTAAAAGCTCAT
>JAUVQD010000058.1 GCA_030598355.1 Actinomycetes bacterium | reverse complement strand
TCACTTGCATCCGGCCATATTCTACAACGCATGAGCTGTCGGCCTTCTCCGATGATATCTCTTCCGGCGCGACAAAAACGTGTCGGCTCAGAGATCTTAAGAATGTGCTTTTCCCCGAAGACTTTGGCCCGGTTACAATCACATTAACCAGCTTCATTTCATAACCCCTTCACAAAATCCATGAGCTCTTCGAGCGCGGGTATCGTCAAATGACGATCCATGTGCACTTTTTCAACAAGGACCGAAGCGCTCACTGAAGGAAGAAAAACTCTTCCCTTGTGGCCATGACGCAGACTGTCAGTCATAGCTGTCAACTCATTGATATACTGAATGCGATCGCTAATGAGATCTTCAGGCGATAATTCCAGCTCATCCAGAAGATCGCCTTTCTCCGATTGATTCGCGTTCTCGGAGATATTCTGATCACTTTCTGTAACCCCGGAAACAAGATTTATTAAGCCGGCCTGAATGAGATCAAATATGTGCGAACTAACTTCAAATTCACTAACTCCGAGAACTTCGACTATCTGCGCGATCGTCTGTTCACCGCCGGTCTCTTTGACGATCTTCCAATGAAGCGGTGTCAGTCCCAGAAGATTCTTTTTTTCTTCGGCCCCATCAATGGTTTTGAAGACCGCTGTATTCGATGGCACCTTCCTTCGAATACGATCCCACTCATCCAGCCTAACGCTTCCTTGTGACAGGATTTTGCGGGCGCTTAGAAGCAGACCCATATCTTCCGACGCGGGAAGTTGATCTTCATAAAAGTTAAAATCTCCGTCTACCCACGGCAGGAGGTCAAAAACCGTATTTTGGATTTGCTCTTTAACAAAAGCCCGGAGGATTTCTTGAGTTATCAAACCCTCCTTGATCAGGATCTGGCCTAATTTCCGGCGTTTTTTACTATTCTTTTGCGCGTCAAGAGCGAGCATTAGCTGTGCTTCAGTAATGTGTCCGGCATTCACTAAACGCTCGCCTAGCGGCTGCCGATTATAATTGGAAACCGCCCCGAAAATCTTTCCGTCGCGAAAGTATATGAAACCTTCCGCGTCACCTATTTTGCGAGTTATGTGCAGAGTACCCGTTTTTTTATCAGTATTTATCAACTGAAAAATTGCTTCGAGTCCAAAATCTTTTAGATTTCCTTCAAGCTTCATAGCTGGTCATTTCCTTTAAGTTGTAACCCTCATTATTTCCTCGATGGATGTGTCACCGTTTAAGACTTTTAGAAAGCCATCGTGCCTCAACGTTTTCATCCCTTCGTCCTGAGCAACTTTGCCCAACTCATCACTTGTTACTTTCTTGGCAACTAGTCGCTCAATTTGTTCGCTAACGATTAGGACTTCATATAGACCGATCCGACCTCTATAGCCAGTGCTATTGCATTTCTTGCAGCCCTTCGCTCGATAGATTTTGTCAATTTTTGAGACGCCCACTGGAAATTCTATGTCGTCCAAAGCCTTTTTTGTCGGCTTATATGGTTCCTTGCAAGACTCACATAATTTTCTCGCCAATCTCTGCGCTACAACACAATCAACGGCTGATGACACTAAAAACGGCTCTATTCCCATCTCGACTAACCTCGTAAGAGATGACGGCGCATCATTAGTGTGTAGCGTAGATAGAACTAAGTGGCCGGTAAGCGCCGATTCAATTGCGATTAACGCAGTCTCCTCGTCTCTTATCTCACCAATCATCACAATATCCGGATCGTGACGAAGGATTGATCTGAGGGCCGCGGAAAAAGTAAGGTCGGCTTTAATGTTTACTTGAACCTGATTGAGCCCCTCCAGCCGGTATTCAACCGGATCCTCAACAGTGATAATGTTTTTCTCCGGCTCATTTAAAATATTGATGCCCGCGTACAGCGTAGTTGTCTTGCCGCTTCCGGTAGGCCCTGTTACTAATATAGCCCCGTATGGTTTGGTAAAAGATTGTTTGAACCGTTCCAGACATTCATTAGAAAAACCGAGATCATTTAGTTCCATCATGACTGCTTCTTTGCTCAATAAACGGAGAACAACTTTTTCGCCATAGATTGTCGGCAGTGTGGCAACTCGAAAATCACAAGCCACTCCCCCCACCATCAATCCAAACCGACCATCCTGAGGAACCCGTCTTTCAGCAATATCCATGCCCGCGATTATTTTTATTCTAGACACTAAGCCGGCTTGAACTTTCTTTGGCGAGCGCATCATTTCGTGCAAGACCCCATCAATCCGAAAACGAATCCGGACATCTGTGTCACACGGTTCGATGTGGACATCATTGGCCCGATTCCGCACGGCTTCGGTTAAGATAAGATTTACCAGTTTGACTACCGGAGCCTCGTTTTCTTCCTCGCTGGTTTCAGTTTCGTCTATTTTGCCCTTGTGATCGTCGTCGATATTGTCAGCCACTGACTCGACCATCTCTTCAACGCTAGCGTTTTGATGGCAAAAACGACCGATAGCGTTCCGAATCTCGGTTTCCGTCGAAACAACGGGACACACAGTAGATCCGGTCATTATTTGTAGATCATCAATAGCTATTACATTGGCCGGATCGATCATGGCCACAATTAAATTGTTGTCTTCTTTGGAGATAGGAATAAGTCGATGGCGAATGGCAAACCCTTCGTCTACTAAAGTAGCAACGTTGGGATCTATTTCAAAAGTATTTAGGTCGACGACGTCTAGTTTGAGGGTTTTTGCTAATGTGGAAGCAACTTCATTCTCTGAAACAAAGCCGAGTTCATCAAGGACCCTAAGGAGACTTTTCCCGTTTTCGGCTGCCTTGGCCTCGTTTAGCTGGTCTAGAGTGACCAGTTTTGTGTCCAATATTATCTTTTCCAACCGACTGCTTGCTAGCGGCACTTTTCTCCTTATTTTCGCTTCGCCCTAATTCTTCTTCCAGGGCGGCGGCCATCTTCTCGATCGGAGCATGAAGTCCTGTCCAGATCGAAAATGCCTCTGCTCCCTGATTGAGGAGCATCCCGGTCCCATTAATTACTTTCGCGCCTTTGTCTTTCGCCTCTTTAAGAAAGTCGGTTTCAGACGGCCGATAAATAACATCGTAAACAATTTGCCAAGATTCAAGCGCGTCAAGCGTGACCGGTAGACCTGGGTTTGCTTCCATACCCACAGATGTGGCGTTCACAATCAAATCATAGTCGACAAGTTCAGCCGGATTCTCAATGTCACCGATCGAACCTTCGCAGCCACTAAACTGTTCGTTTATTTGTACAACAATATTTTCGGCTTTTTCGGGGGTTCGGTTTAGCACTTTTATTCCCGCGGCTCCCGCGGACGCAAGTGAGAGCGCAATAGACTGGCCGACACCACCGGCGCCGATGATTAGACACGCTTTCCCGGCCGGCTCAAACGGCCCTTCTACCTTCAAGCTTTTAAGGAATCCCAACCCATCGGTGTTGTGACCGACAAGTTTGGATCCGACAAATTCTACAGTGTTAACCATACCTAAAAGTCGAGCCGATTCCTCAACACTATCGACAAGATTAAAAACATCCTGCTTGTGAGGCATCGTGACATTCAGGCCCCGACACCCGCAAGCTGCCAAGCCTAAAAGCGCCTCTTTAACTTCTTTAGGCGGAACATTGAAGGGAAGGTATTTCCAATTGAGTCCAACTTTATTGAAGGCCGCGTTCTGCATGGCGGGGGAAAGCGTATGTTCAACCGGGTAGCCAATTATGCCTGTAAATACAGTAGACCCGTTGATCTTCATAAAATCACCTGATCTCAAAAGTTTTAGATATCCGCGATGGATCTCTCTCCACCACATTGACATCATTGACCTGCGCCATATTTGGACCGTCTCGAAGCGAAGCGACGAAGATTTCAAGATCGCTTTTTAATCCCTGAGCGATAATTTCAACACATCCGTCTGGCCGGTTGGCCGCAAAACCAACAAGCCCGAGTTGACGAGCTTCCCGCTGCGCGAAGACTCGATAGCCGACTCCCTGCACATAGCCTTCGACACGAATTAGATACTCAAACATCTTATGGTCATTTCCAGGCACCAACATCTTGCCACTTCCTGTCAACCAAAACCTTTTTGGATAGACGCTTGAGAAAGAATTTCTCAAGAAACCGGAGCATCTTTGTATGAATTAGATCCATGTCGCTGACAGGCACGCTTAAGATCGTTATGATCCCAGCCCCGCTGCCACCGAGAACGTCTGTGAAGAGCTGATCTCCGATTATCGCTGTCTCGCTCCTATTGCTTCCCAACATCACGATTGCACGCTTAAACGCTGCTCCCAATGGTTTTGCCGCCGGCGCCAGAAGTTGTAAATCAAGCTCTTTCGCGATCTGTTTGACCCTGGCGCCCCAATTGTTGGACACTATTACTAATTCTATGCCGGAATTCTGTAGATTGACAACCCATTCCCTGAGCTTCGCGTCTGGCCGGGTAACATCCCTGGCCACGATCGTGTTATCCACATCGACTATCAATCTATGAATGCCTTTGCTCTTCAACCAACTCGCGTCGATATCATAAACTGAGTTGATAAAATAATCGGGCTTCAGTCTGCCCAGGAGTGACCTTGAATTCACTCGATAGCTCTCTTAGCTGCCTTGATTGGCCCCACGCTTTGCTTTTAAGAACTCACTATAGTTATTAGTAAAAGTATGGCTTCCGTCAGGCGAGGTCAATACATAGTATATGTAATCAACCGGTGCCGGATCCAAGGTCGCTTTTATCGAGTCAATTCCGGGATTCGCAATTGGACCGGGCGGCAACCCAATTTGCTGGTATGTATTATAGGGCGAGGCTACCTTAAGATCGGCTTCCGACAAGGCTTCTTTTCGCTCCGGCAACGCGTACTGAACAGTGGCGTCAATTTGAAGAGGCATGCCTTTCGATATCCTGTTATAGATAACCGCGGCCATCAGCTCCCTTTCCGCCGGCACTTTTGCCTCCTTTTCCACTAGAGAGGCGATCGTGATTATCTGATGTACAGATAAATCGTGTTCCTTGGCATACGACCAATCGACATTAGTTAGCTCAAGCTCATGCTGCTCAATAAGGCGAGCAATGATCTTCTTAGGATGATCATTTTTATGAAAAAGGTAGGTTTTAGGAAATAGATAACCCTCAATTGTTTTTAACTCAAGCGGCATCTCGGCAGGCCTTATTTGTGAAACCCCTTGTCCACGCATATATTCGTAAAAATCGGCGGGGGGCCTACCTGTCTTCTCGGCCAGTCTCTCGGCTACTTGAGTCACGGTAAAGCCTTCAGGAATCACCACCCTGATAGGCGGTGCTTTCTTCTTCTCCATTAATTTCTTGAGTATCTCTTCATAGGACATGTTTGACCTCAGGCTGTAGCGCCCCGGCTGAAGTTCTGTCTCTGCCTGAGTCATAACAGCGTAAACACGAAAAGTATAGGCATTCGCGATAATCTTTTTTCTTGCCAAGCTCTCTGCGATCTTAGCGGTGTTTTGGCCTTTTTTCACCACCACGACAGCTTTTGCGATGGTTGTAGCCGGACGCAAAAGCGCAAACCGCGCCACGCCAACAACGACCAGAATAAGTCCGAGCCAGAGTACGCTTTTAGCGATATAGTATCTAGCTTTACCTTGGCTTTTTTTTGAGTGTTTAGATTTGTGCGCGGCTATAAGCTAACCCCCCCTGGTTTTTCTATCCAGGTAACTTTGTAAAATTAGAGCGGCAGCAACTCTGTCTATCCTTTTTCGTGCTTTCTTTCCCCGAACCCCCATCTGTTTTAACCAGACGTCGGCCTCTTTTGACGACAGACGTTCATCGTATTTCGCAACAGGTAAACCAAACTCGACTTCCAGCTTCTTAATAAAACTCTCAACTACCGCAGCCTGTTTCCCAGCGACTCCTGATAAACTTAAAGGGTATCCTACTACAATTTCCTCAACGTCATAATCTTTGGCAAGTTTCGCAAGGGCCATCAAGTCGTTAGCGATTTTCGAGCGCTCAACTACCGTAACTGGTTGAGCCAGCGTCGCCGAGCTATCACTAATCGCTACTCCCAGTCTTTTGCTCCCGTAATCAATTCCCATTATTCTACTCATCAAGAAATAAATTCTACCCTATGCATGTGGTTTTTCTATGAATTCCTGCAGATACTTTTTAGTTTCTGAGAAAACTTTCGGCAGCGCGCTTGTCTCTTTTCCCCCGGCCTGCGCCATATCTGGTCTTCCGCCACCAACGCCGCCAATCGTCGGAGCGACCTTTTTGATTATTGAGTCGGCACTTAAACCTGCATTAACCAATTCCTTAGTGACAGCGGCTAAGATCAGTGCTTTACCGCCGATTACTGATCCCAAGACAACAACACCCTTACTAGTTTTTAACCGCAGTTGATCCGCCATCACTCGCAGTGCGCGAGCGTCAGCCCCAGCAACCTGTCCGGTATAGAGCGAAATTCCATCGAGACTTTCCGCTTCTGCCGCGATTTTGTCTCCCTCTTTTGCCAATTTGGATGTATTCGCTTTGGACAACTCCGCCGCTTGGCTTTTAACTTGTTCGCATTGAGCCGCGACTGTTTCTTTTATTTTGTCCACCGGCACCTTGAGCTCTCCTGACAAATCGTTGACCAAGACAGCAAGTTTCCTTGAATATGTTAGAAAATGCTCACCGGTTATGGCTTCTATCCGCCGTGTGTTAGCGCCGATTCCAGACTCACTTACTATCTTGAAAAAGCCAACCTCGCTGCTATTGTGTACGTGGACACCGCCGCAAAGCTCTTTACTGAAATTACCAATCTCAACCATTCGAACAAACTGCCCATATTTATCGCCAAAAAAAGCTAGCGCTCCGGCTTTTTTCGCGTAATCAATCGTAGTTTCAAAAACGCGCACCGGCTGATTTTGTAAAATTTTGTCGTTTACCAACCTCTCGATATTCCCTAGCTCTTCCTCAGTCAAAGGCTGGTGGTTATTAAAATCAAACCTGAAACGATCATTGCCAACTAAAGATCCGGCTTGTTTGACCTGTTCTCCAAGCACAACACGGAGCGCCCAGTGCAAGAGATGAGTAGCAGTATGGTTACGCGATATTGACCGTCGGTGCCGACTGTTCACAGTGGCCGTTACCGGCTGGCCCAATTTTATTACGCCTTCAGTTACTTTTGCGCTATGGGCTATCAGATCAGCAATCGGGGCTGATGAATTATTTACTTCCAGCCGGCCGTTTTCCGCCACAATGACGCCGGAATCACCGACTTGACCGCCCTTTTCCGCGTAAAATGGGCTTCGATCAAGAAATACTTCGACTTCGTCGCCGTCGCTAGCTTCCATTTTTACCTGACCATCTACTATAATCGCCATGATCTTAGCTTCCGACTCATCTTTCTCATAGCCGACAAACTCCGTCTGGCTAATCTGTTCCTTTATCTGATGATAGACATTGCTTGTATAAAGCTCACTATGTGCCCCTGGCGTACTAGCCCGCGCTCTCACTTTTTGGTCTTCCATCAATTTTTCAAAACCGGCCCGATCGACCTTTAAGCCTGACTCCAAAGCTATTTCTTCGGTGAGCTCAAGTGGGAAACC